>JAYVBZ010000203.1:0-8424 GCA_043750215.1 Actinomycetota bacterium | reverse complement strand
CGAGGGAGATGGTGCCGCGGACTCGTCGATGATGGGCACTGCGGTCACCATGATGTTCTGCAAGAGGTCACTGGAGTAGCGGATCTCGGACGTCGGTTGATCGGCGAGCGCCGAGACGATCTCCGGACGGCCCGTCGTGGCGTATAGCTGACCCGTCGCAGGCCCTTGAGAGTCGGCTCGCAGATAACCGGAGGCGTCCACGACGATGACGCGGCCGCCGACCTGGGGCTCGGCCTGCGTGACGATCGCCTCGAGGGCAGCGCTCCGCGAGGGACGCATGTTCTCGGCCCCCACCTGCTGGGCGACCGACAGGGCGCTCACCAGGCTCTGGGTCTCCAGCTCGGCTCGAGCCCGACTGCGGAGCGTGACCGCGAGCGGGATGATGAACGCGAGGACGACCGTGATCACGACATAGGTGAACGCGAGGACGAGCCGACTACGGACCTTCGTAGGTGCCTCCTCAGGTCGGGGTCGCGGCGTCATCGAGGGCGGCGAAGCAGAAGCCGACCCCACGGACCGTCGTGATATACCGCGGCGTCGACGGTTCGTCCTCAAGCTTCTTGCGGAGCCACGAGATATGGACGTCGAGGGTCTTCGTCGGGCCGAACCAGTGAGGGTCCCAGACATCGTCCATGATCTGCTCTCGGCGAAGCACCTGCCCCGCGTTCGCCATGAGCAGGTGCAAGAGGTCGAACTCGCGCGCGGCAAGCTCCACCGATGCCCCCTTCTTCGTCACCGTCCGCGCGGCGGGATCGAGTGAGATGTCGCCGACATCGATGACGCCTCGCCTGGGCCGTAGCGAACCTCGGCGGAGCACCGCGCGAACCCTCGCCGCCAGCTCGCCGGCGGAGAACGGCTTCACGATGTAGTCGTCGGCACCCAGCTCCAGGCCCACGATCCGGTCGGCGTCTCCGCCGCGCGCCGTGAGCATGACGATGGGGACGTCGGAGTGCTTGCGCACGTCTCGGCAGAAGTCGCGGCCGTCGCCATCGGGAAGCATGATGTCGAGCAGGATCAGGTCTGGCTCGCCTCGCTCCAACGCCTCGCGAGCGGCAGCCACCGTCCCGACAACCTCGGGAACGAATCCCTCGCGAAGCAGGTGTTCGGCCAGCGGCTCCGAGATCGAGGACTCATCCTCGACCACAAGGATCTTCGGTTTCACGTCCACCATGGTAGTCGGGCGGTGTGGCGAGCCGAAGGGACGAAGGTCCTCTAGGCGGCAGTGCATCCGGCCGGCCCGATCATGCGATTCACTCGGGCCTGTCCTCGAGCGCGACCGTGGGATCGGTGTCCTTAACCGTGTGTCGCGGGCCCCGGTTCGAGGGAGCGTGCCGTGCCGTGGTATCCCGCAGACTGGCCGCAGCTCTGCTCGTCGACGCAGTGAGATGCCCTTCTGCTAGACGATGCGGCGCTCTGTCGCCCAACGCGCCAGCTCGTACCTGCTGGTGAGCTGGAGCTTGCGCAGCACCGCGGACACGTGGGTCTCGATGGTCTTCACCGAGAGGCTGAGCTGTTTCGCGACCTCCTTGTAGGAATATCCTCGGGCGATCAACCGCAGGACCTCCTTCTCCCTGGTGGTCAGCTGGTCCAGCTCGGGGTCCGCGATCACCGTGGCCTCTCCGGCGAACGCGTCCAACACGAAGCCCGCCAGCCGCGGTGAGAAGACCGCATCGCCATCATGGACGCGCCGGATCGCAGCGGCGAGGTCGGCCGGTGATATGGACTTGGTGACGTAGCCGCGAGCGCCTGCGCGGATAACTGCGATGACGTCCTCGGCGGCATCCGATACCGACAGTGCCAGGAATCGCACCTCAGGCCGATCCTTGACGATCGCAGCCACGATCGCAGCCCCACCCCCGCCGGGCATGTGCACATCCACCAGGACGACGTCCGGCTTGATCGTTCGGATCGCGTCGATCGCTTCATCGACGTCCGTGGCTTCGCCGACGATCTCGAAAGATCTTCCCAACTCCGAACGAAGGCCGGAAAGGAAGATCGCGTGGTCATCAACGACGAATACTCGCGTGTTCATCCGCCGTTCCCGTTCCGAGGCAGATAGAGGTGAACCTCGGTTCCGGCTCCCGGCGATGTGGTGATCGAGACGGTCCCACCGTAGCGCTCCACCCTGCCCTTGATCGAGTCGGAGATCCCGCGGCGATCGGGTGGAACCGCAGACGCGTCGAACCCCTTTCCAAGGTCGCGTACGTACGCCGTGGTGCCGGACTGATCCGCCTCAACGTAGAGAGACAGTGAGTCTGCTCCCGAGTGCCGCGCGGCATTGGTCGACGCCTCGCCGCACGCATCGACCAGCGCCCTGAGTCTGTCGTCGAGCGGCCTATCCCCGACGATCACCGCATCCACTCGCACGCGATAACTCCCCTCGATCCGAGCCGCCAGGGCATCGATCGCGTCGTTCAGGGTGTCGCGTTGCTCGGCGTTAGAGCGTCGGTACAGCCAGGCCCGGAGCTCTCTTTCCTGGCGCCGGGCCAGGGACGTGGCCTCGCCGGGCGCGCTGGTGCGTTGTATCAAGGCAAGCGTCTGCAGGACCGAGTCGTGCAGGTGCGCGGCCATATCGGCACGCTCTTCCGACCGGATGCGGTCGCGTTGCTCATCGGCCAGGCGCTTCCCGATCCTCCAGATCCACGGGCCTAGCAGCAGCGCAACGGCACCGATGGTGATAGCGACCGCGAACACCAAGTTGCGCGTCGTGTTGAGGCCGACGAACTGAGCCAGGAACGAGGCGATCGCCGCTGCGACCAGCAGCACGCCGAGGACCACGCGAAGCGGCGCTACTCGGACGTGCCGCCCCCGCGCCCAGATGACGGCGGAGCCGGTAGCCGCCAGTCCGACCGGCCACACCACACCGTCGCCGAGCCAGACACCAAGGCTTCGCAGCACCAGCAGCGAGCCCACCACCACGGAGATGGACGCGACGGTCGGGCGCACCGCAGGAGAGATCGGAGCCGGGACGGCGTGTCCCTCGGGGTCCGCCGACAACATCCAAAGCAGCAGGTAGCAGACTGCCCCTGCCCCGCCCGCAAGCCCCAGGACGACGAAGGAGAACCGGATCACGACAGGATCGACGCCCAGGCGCTCGGCGACGCCGCCGGCTATCCCTGCGACCACTCGATCGGCCCGGCTCCGGTAGAAGAGGGGTTGCAGGGTGGCGGTTTTCCTCGGAACGTCCACGGTCGGATGCTCTCACGGGCCACATGTGCGCGCTATCGGGGTTCCCCCTGATCCTGTCCGGTTCATCAGGGGATATCCAGGGACAACCCCGATGGTGCGGGATCCCTGGGCTACGCATCATGGTGGCATGGAGACCGAAGGGACGCGGAAGACGGAGCCAGCCGGGGATCGCGAGGGACTGCGGCGTCTCGGGTGGGTCATCGTCTGGATCTTGTTGGGCTTGCTGGCCGTCATCAGCCTCGTGGCCCTGGGGCATCTCGTGCAAGAAGTGGCAGTACGGGTCCTGACCGCGACCGGCACGTTCTCTCTGGCCTCCCAGATCCTGCAGCCCGCTGCGACCCTCCTGGTGGTCGTGGGAACGATCGTCCTCGTGGTGGTCGTGCTGAAGAGCCTGGTCCGGGCGCGCTCCGTCGCGCACTCCCCCGGCGGACCGAGCGCACTCGATGACGTGATCAGGACCCCCATCCTCGTCCTGGCCGCGTTGCTTGTGCTGGTCTGGAGTGCTGCCTACCCGAGCTCGGGCCCCTGGCCCCCCCTTTTCTACCTGGGGGTCATCCTGGTGGCGTGTGGCGTCTCGCTCTTCCTCACGGACCCGCGACTGGCGCGTTCTTCGGCGGTAGGGGCTGTCGCGGGGGACCAGAGTGAGAGCCAGCTGGCCTCGAGCCTGCCAGGTGTGCGAGCTCGGCGGCGCCGAGACCGCTCACATCTCGGGGCTTTCACCGTGGGCACGCTGTTCATCATCGTCGCGGTCCTCGGACTTCTCGGGTCGATCGGCATCGCGAATATCGACGTCCGGATCTTCCCTGCGCTCGTTCTCACGATCTTGGCGGGTGGCCTTCTCTTCGGCACGTGGGTTGGCCGGGCGCGCTGGCTGACGATCCTCTGCGTACTCACCCTCCCGTTCGTCGCGCTGGCCAACATCATCGACGTCCCCATCGCGGGCGGGGTCGGGAGCATCACCTACGCGCCCCGTTCGGCGGCCGAACTTCGCAGCTCCTACACCTACGGAGCCGGCAGCATGACAGTGGATCTCTCGGCGCTGACGGGGAAGGATCCGAATACCACCGTCGTGGCGACGCTTGCCGCAGGCGACCTGACGGTCAAAGTTCCCCAAGGGGTCCACATCGTCATCGACGCCTCGGTGCGTGCGGGCCAGATCGAGACCATCAGTCACCATCTCACTGTTGAGTCCTCCCGTAGTGGCTTCGATCTGAGCGCCAGCTCGACATACGGATCGGATTCACCCGGTCTGATCCGTCTGATCGTGCATTGTGGTGTCGGCACGGTGAGGGTCTACGTGGCGGCGACTGCTTTCGTGCGAAGCAAACCCGAAACGACCAGCCATAAACCCGCGTCCTCGCCCGGGAAGGGGCAGTCGTGAAAAGGCACCCGTTCGATCCCTGGTCATTCGTCTTGGGGCTGTTCTTCTTGATCACGGGGGTGGCGTTCTTGACGGATTCGATAGACCTGCTCCATACGAACGCCGCCCGGTTGTGGCCGCTACCCGTTCTGGCCGTCGGCCTTTTGATCGTCCTGACCAGCGTGCGCCGGGGAAGGCAACGGGGATCGCTGGCGGTTGGCCTCGAGCCGAACCCGGTCGGCACCAAAGAGCAACCGATCTCGACTCCGCTCGAAGACCCGCCCGTCTGAGCAGCTAGCGCAACACTTCCCGCGCCCCGCGCAGCCCGCTGGCCACCGCTCCGTTCATCGTGCCGCGCTCTGCGTACTCCGCTGTCTGTTCTCCCGCGAACGTGACACCACTTTGGGTTACACCTTCGAAATGACCACTCGCGGCGCTTCGGGTGCCGACACGCCATGATCGTCCTTGGATCTGCAGATCAGCTCCCATCGGGTGCTGGGGGTTCCCAAGGGAGGTGTCGGCGCCCGAGGGGCAGCACCTGAAGGGCGCCGGCCAGCCAAGGGAAGCACCAGGCCTTGGCGAGCGTGATCGCTACTCCGACGGAGACCAGGATGACACCGATCTGCCCCGCACCCGCCGAGCCCCATCCCGCGCCACGAGTGGCCATCAGGGCCACCCCCGCGTTGAGCGCGATCAACTCGATCCATCCGCCGAACTCCAGTGCGATCAGGGTGGCGCGGCGTTCGTCGGGGTGGGCAGGCCGTTGCATCGGGAGTAGATACAACCAGGCCCCTAGGAGCGTCTGCACGATCCACCCGATGACGAAGAGCACCAAGAAGTTCGCACGGAACGAGTCGAAGCCGGCGGTTCCGCTCCCGGCGGAGATCGCGAGCGCGACCGACCCGACAGCGAACCAGATGATCCCTGCCAGGATGTGCCGCGCAGCCACGGGCGGCGGGTAGCGGCGCGGCGTCCTGATCACCTTGGTAACCATCCACGACACGCCGCCTGCTCCTGCGAGCCATGCCAGCCCGCCGGTGATGGCGACGGGCGTGACCCCGAACGCCAACCCGGTCGCCAGCAGGAGCACCCCCGACACCAGCAACGCACCGGTTCCACGGCCGTGCCAAACCGGCATACGCACGCGAAGGATCGTGGGCAGAAGCGTCACGAGCGTCCCGCAGATGCTCACCCCTATCCACCCGAGCACGTTCAACGTCATGTGCGCATATCGCACATCCATGAGCACCCTCGCGTTGGAGATCCAACCACTCCCCATCGCGGCGCCCAACGTCCCACCCACGACCACGCAGCCGATAGCGGATCCATACATCTGCAAGGGGAGCGGATGGCGTTTGTTCAACGCTTTCGCCCAGGCACGCCTCAGCACCCAGGCCAGGAGGCAGGCGCCCGCCACGAAGGACACGCCGCCCGCGGCAACCAGCCAAGGCAGACTGAGGGGTCGTCCGATCGCGACCGCAGCGACCGCCGAGTTCACCAGCCCGAACTCGGCCCACACCACCGCTGTCGATGGGTCCGGCGTGGCCGTCATGGTGATCGAGAACATCTGGACAGCCCCGAAGATGGCGACCGAAGCGGCGCCGACAAGCGTCAGGTGCAGGGGCAGCCAGATCCCCAGGCGAGCACTGGCCGGGAGGAGGAACGAGAGCCCGGCCAGGGTGAGCCAAGTTCGGGCGGCACCCTGGTAGGCAGACATGATCGAACGAGGCCGCATAAGGTGGTCAGAACGCTACATGGTCGCGGTCCGATCAGCCTCTGGATCCATCTCGACGCGGCCTCCCTATACTGCCCGCCATGGCGATGGTGACCTTGGGGGCGCCCTTGAAGGACCTTGCGGGCGGATCCTCGGACATCGACGTGGACGGTGCCACCGTTGGTGCGGTCATCCGTCGCCTGGAAGCCGAACACCCGAAGCTTGCCGGCTGGATCCTGGACGAACAAGGGACGATTCGGCGGCACGTGAACGTGTTCGTTGATGGGGAACGGGTGCGGGATGACAAGGAGGTCCACGCGACCGACCGTCTGTATATCCTCCCCGCTATCTCGGGAGGTTCTGGATGACCGAACTGTTGGTGGGTACCCGCAAAGGCCTGTTCGCGCTCCGTGGCACTGTGGGCGAGCCGATGGAGTTGGCAGTCCGGGCTTTCCCCGGAGAGGTCGTCGAGTATGCGGTGCGCGATCCCCGAACCGGCCGGACGTTCGCGTCGGTGACGAACGGGCAGTTCGGTCCGCGCATGATGTACACCGACGACCCGGATCTCGGCGAGTGGACGCAGGCGAAAGGTCCGGCCTTCCCCGACGACACAGAAGCATCGGTCGAACGAACCTGGGTCGTGATGCCGGGAGAAGCCGATGGCCTCCTCTACGCGGGGGTTGATCCCGCGGCGCTCTTCAGCTCCACGGACAACGGCGAAACGTGGGAGCTGAACCGTCCCCTCTGGGACGTCCCGACACGGCCCGAATGGAATCCTGGGCTGGGCGGACTTGCGCTGCACTCCATCTGCCCGTGGCCCGGCGATCCGTCGAAGCTTGCCGTCGGGATCAGCGCGGCCGGCGTCTGGCTGACCGAAGATGGCGGCGCCACGTGGCGCACCGGCTACACGGGATTGCTCCCCGAGTATCTGCCGGAGGACATGCGCGAAGGATCGCACGCCCTCTGTGTGCACAACATGCGGCGTTCCCCCATGCGTCCCGAACGTCTCTTCATGCAGTTCCACGGCAGCGTGTACCGCTCGGACGACGCCGGCCAGACCTGGAACGACATCGCTGCGGGGCTTCCCAACGGGTTCGGGTTCCCGATCGTGATCGATCCTGCCGATCCCGACGCCGCGTACGTGATCCCGCTGGATGGGGCCTTCGATCGTGCGACCCCCGGGGGTCGGGTCGCGGTCTATGAGACCCGCGACGCGGGTTCCACCTGGACCTCCCGAGGGGTAGGGCTCCCCCAGCGCGATGCGTGGCTCACGATCTTGCGTCAGGCGTTCGGCAGCGACGGCGGCACACCGCAGTCGCTCGCCTTCGGGTCGACGTCGGGAACGGTGTTCGCGTCGGCCGACGGCGGCGCTTCTTGGACATCGGCCTTCGACCGGTTGCCGCTGGTCACATCGGTTCGCTTCGCCTGAACCGCGCGAGCTAGACCCACGACATGCCGGTGTGGCGGCGCCGGAGCGGGTTCAGCCGGTGATCGTCAACTGGACAGAGGCGACGCCGGATACGCGAACGTGCGCGGCAGTGAGGTCAACGCTGAACGCAGCAGCCGATATCGGCGTGGTCCCGGTGCGCTCGGAGAGCACCGCCCCCTGATCATCGGCGAGCGCGATCTGGTACTGGTGCCCGCCGCAACCCACCGGGAGATCGGTATCCAACCCCGAGAGGCGTACCGCGGTCACTGCGTAATCTCCCAGCTGTGGGTCGTATCCCATGTCGAATGCCACGGAGAATGGCCTCGACTGACACGCCGCAACAAGATCCGTGCCGGCTCCGAGTTCTGACGAACCTTCGGGTAGCGTCGCGGCGAATCCCGAAACGGTACTGGCCAGACAGACAGCCAGGAACACGCTGAACGCGGCCAGGTTCTTTCCGAGCACACCCTTCCATCCGGCCAACTGGATCGACTCTCCGCTCTCTCGCGCCTTCGGGTCCTAGCCTCGGTCTTCAATATCGACGAACGCTACCTAGCACGGGATGGCGATTCGTACTCATCTTCAGGTAGCCAGCCTTGCGAATGATGGGGTCTGGGGTGCAAGAGTTCCCTAGGTCGAAGGTCGCAAGAAGTGAACGGCGTGGCGCTAGCGGTACACGCCGTTGTGGCCCAGGCTGTAGTCGCCGGGCTGCGGGAAGTAGGTCAGTCCGTG
>JAYVBZ010000202.1:0-3806 GCA_043750215.1 Actinomycetota bacterium | reverse complement strand
CCCGCGTCGGCGAGCTTCGTCAGCGGGATCTCCAGGTGGTCCTGACGACCCCCGAGCAGTTCCACATCGCCTCGCGTTGCAACAGCCGCCATAGCCCAGGTCCCTGTTTCGATCCGGTCGGCAACCACCGTGTGGCTGGCCGGCCGGAAGGAATCCACGCCATCGATCTCCAGCGTGTTGGTCCCTGCGCCCGCGATGCGGGCTCCCATCTGGGCCAGGAAGCCAGCGAGATCGGCGATCTCGGGCTCGCGCGCGGCGTTGTCGATGACGGTCGTTCCCCGGGCGGCGACCGCCGCCATCAGGAGGTTCTCGGTCGCGCCGACACTCGGGTAGTCAAGCGTGATGGTGGCGCCGCGAAGCCCGGCTGCCGTCGCCAGCAAGAAGCCGTGCTCGCTGTGGATCTCCGCTCCCATCTTCTCCAGTCCGCGGATGTGCAGATCGATGGGACGCGAACCGATGGCGTCACCGCCCGGCATGGCCACCTGCGCGCGGCCCCGCCGCGCAAGCAAGGGCCCTAGGACGACGATCGATGCCCGCATCTGTCGGACGAGTTCGTAGGGAGCCTCTTCGGAGGTCAGGGTCGTCGCGTCGATAGAGACCGACGATCCGTTCCATGTGATCCCCGCTCCCATGTGCTCCAGGAGCTCGCCCATCAGGCGACAATCCAGGATATGGGGAACGTTGTGCAGTTCGCTCTCGCCGGGCGCCAAGAGAGAAGCCGCCATGAGCTTGAGGGCGGAGTTCTTCGCGCCGGAGATGGGGATCGAACCGGAGAGCCGGGCGCCCCCCGTCACGAGAAGACGGTTCATGAACCTCCGATTCTATGGAACGGAACCTCGGGGAGCCCGCAGGTCCGTGGAGTTCCCGTGACAAGGCGGATCTCAGCCCGCGAGCGCCACCCTGGCTTCAGCCTTCGCGATGGCGAGCTTGACCGCCGGATCAGAGCCGTCATCGGCCGCGCGAAGTTCCTCCAACCTGTGACGAGCCGCGTTCATGTCGACCTCATCGGCCAGCTCAGCCCCCGACGCTAGGACGTCGGCACGCGTGACCCCGCCTTCTGAGGCCACATGCAAGAACCCGCCGTCGATGATCGCCACGATGTCGCCTGCGTCCTGGGTGATCCGGAGAGGCCCCACCGCCAGCTGCACCAGGATCGGCATGTGTCCAGCCAGGATCCCGACCATGCCGTCGGTCCCTCGGGCGATCAGCAGCGGGGTCTCACCCGACCACACCTCGCGTTCGGGCGTGACGATATGAACCTCAACAGGCACTAGGCCGCTTCCATCTTCTTCGCGTTCTCGACGGCCTCTTCGATGCCGCCGACCAACAGGAACGCCTGCTCTGGCAGGTGGTCGTAGTCTCCCTCGCACAATCCCTTGAACGAGGCGATCGTCTCGTCTACCGGTACGTACTTACCGGGGATGCCCGTGAACTGCTCGGCCACGAAGAACGGCTGCGAGAGGAACAGCTGGATCCGCCGGGCGCGCGAGACGATGACCTTGTCTTCCTCGGAAAGCTCGTCCACACCGAGGATCGCGATGATGTCCTGCAGGTCCTTGTTGCGCTGCAAGATCTCCTGGACGCGCCGGGCCACCTCGTAGTGCGCCTGGCCAACGTAGCGGGCATCCAAGATCCGCGAGGTGGAGTCCAGTGGGTCCACTGCCGGGTAGATCCCCAGAGACGCGATGTCACGACTGAGCACCGTGGTGGCGTCCAGGTGTGCGAACGCTGTGTGCGGCGCCGGGTCCGTGATGTCGTCGGCGGGAACGTAGATAGCCTGCAGCGACGTGATCGAACGCCCCTTCGTCGAGGTGATGCGCTCCTGGAGCACGCCCATCTCGTCGGCCAGCGTCGGCTGGTATCCCACCGCACTCGGCATCCGCCCGAGCAGCGTCGACACCTCGGATCCCGCCTGCGTGAACCGGAAGATGTTGTCCACGAACAACAGCACGTCCTTGCGCTCAACGTCGCGGAAGTACTCGGCCATGGTCAGCGCGCTCAGCGCCACGCGAAGACGTACGCCCGGCGGTTCGTCCATCTGACCGAATACCAGGGCGGTCTTCTCTAGCACGCCGGATTCCTGCATCTCAAGGAAGAGGTCGTTCCCCTCGCGGGTCCGCTCCCCAACCCCTGCGAACACCGACACTCCACCGTGTTGCTCTGCCTGCCGGCGGATCATCTCCTGGATGATGACGGTCTTGCCCACTCCGGCGCCGCCGAACATCCCGATCTTCCCGCCCTGCACGTAGGGCTCCAGGAGGTCGATCACCTTGATCCCCGTCTCTAGCATCACGGACTTCGGCTCCAACTCATCGAACGGTGGGCTGTCCCGGTGGATGGGCCAGTAGTCACTCGCCGTGATCTGATCCATCGTGGTGTCGAGTGGTTCACCGAGCACGTTGTACACGTGTCCCAGCACGCCTTCGCCCACGGGGACCATGATCGGCGTCCCTGTATTGACGACAGGCGCCCCGCGAACCATCCCGTCGGTGGGCTTCAATGCGATGGCACGGATCTGACCGCCACCGATGTGCTGTGCGACCTCGCATGTGATCGTGGTGGTCTGCCCCTCGAGCGTAACGTCGACCGTCAGCGCGGTGTTGATCTCTGGAAGTTCGGATGGTGGAAACTCCACGTCGATGACCGGGCCGATGACCCGGACGACCTTCCCGTTGATGTTCTCGTGTTCAGCTGGCATCGGTTACTCCTTTGATGCGCCTGACAGCGCCTCGGCCCCGCCGACGATCTCCATGATCTCCGTCGTGATCTCATCCTGACGGGCGCGGTTCGCCCGCCGGGTCAGCACCTTGATGATCTCCTCAGCGTTCTCTGTCGCAGCCTTCATCGCCCGGCGTCGGGCTGCGTTCTCCGATGCGGCAGATTCGAGCAACGCCGCGTATACCTTCGTGATGACGTATTGGGGCAGCAGGTGATCCAGGATCTGCCCCGCCGACGGTTCGAACAGGTACTCGGCTTGGGCGACCTTGGCCGTATCCCCGCTGACTTCCTCGGGTGCGATCGGCAGGAACCGCTTCTCTGTGGCCCGTGCGGTGAACGCGGAGCGGAAGTCGGTATAGGCACAATAGAGTTCGTCGATCTCTCCGTCGGCGAAATCCTGGATGAGTAACCGGCCGATCTCTTCAGCCTTCTCATAGATCGGCACCTCGCTGAAGCCTTGCCATTCTGCGCGCATCGGGACCCCTCGGAACCGGAAGTAGCCGACACCCTTCTTCCCGCAGACGTAGACCACCGGCTCAAGACCTCGGGCGCGTACCGATGCGATGGTCGTCTCAGCGATCTTCATCACGTTCGAGTTGTAGGACCCTGCCAATCCGCGGTCAGATGTCGCGACGAACACCCCAACCTTCTGCGGGTGCTCTCGCGCCTCCAGCAACGGGTGGTTCAGCGAGCCGGATCGACGGGCAAGGTCTTCCATGGCGCTGGTCAGTTGGACCGCGTAGGGACGGGAAGCCTCCACCCGCGCTTGCGCACGCACGATGCGTGAAGAGGCGATGAGCTCCATGGCCCGCGTGATCTTCATCGTCGATTGAACCGACTTGATCCGCCTTCGAACTACGCGGAGTTTGGCTCCCATCTACCTAGCCCGGCCCGGGTGTGCTTGCGTCGTCGCTCGGCCCTTTGTCCTCGACCGAGGACATGCGGTCCCAACCGACGTCGGTCTTGACCTTGTCGGGGGGCGTGGTCTCTCCCAGGGCCGCGTTGGAACCGGGCCTGGTCTCGGTAGGCCGGAAGGTCGCCTGGAAGGCTTCGATCGCCGACTTCAGGGCGGTTTCAGTGTCGGCCGA
>JAYVBZ010000201.1:0-2676 GCA_043750215.1 Actinomycetota bacterium | reverse complement strand
CGGCGCATGAGCCGGGCAGAGACGTAGTCTGCGCCACAGCCAAGCTTGACGGCATCGAGCTCAGGTAGCATCCCCGTTATGACGCGTGGTCCGGAACAGATGCGAGATGCGTGGATCGAGCCCGGTCCGGGTGTCGTTTCCCGTCTCGATAGGCCTCCGTCGACCACGGAGCCTCGTGTCGGAGTCGTCCTGGCCGCGGGCCTATCCAGCCGGATGGCGGTCCCAACCGGCGGGGGTTCGAAGGCGCTTCTTCACCTTGGCGGGCTCTCGCTGGTGGAACGCGCGATCCGGCGGCTCCTCGCGCTGGGGCTCGAGCGGGTCATCGTTGTGGTGGGTCACGACGCGGAGACCGTTGCCGATATCGTGAACGAGACGGCGTCCGGACGAACACTCGCCGTGTTCGCCGAGCGATGGGCGCAGGGAAATGGAGCCTCGCTCGCAGCGTCAGCCCCGTATCTCGAAGAGGAGGAGCTGTTCCTCCTGGTCACCGCCGATCATGTGTTCAGCGACGACGCCCTCGAGGAGCTGCTCGAAGCGGGGCGCCCAGCAGGATTGGTGGACCACACCCCGAGCGCCGAGGCGTGGGCGGAGGGCACGCGCGTGCGGCTGCACGAGTCTCGAGCCGTGGCCTTCAGCAAGGAGTTCGATGACCCGTCGATCGACTGCGGAGCGTTCTTGCTACCCGCGGAAGTGTTTACCGCCCAGAAACGCGCTGAGCTCGGGGGCGATTTCAGCCTCTCCGGTGCGGTGACGATCCTCGCCGAGACATGCCACGTCGAGGCGCTACCGATCGCGCCTCGCGGTTGGTGGCTGGACGTCGACACGCCAGAGGACCTTGAGAGCGCGCGGCACGCGCTCCGTCGGTCTCTCGTGAAGAGCGAGGACGGGCCGGTATCGCGGTACGTGAACAGGCCGGCGTCGACCCGCCTGTCGATGATCATCTCTTCGCTACGGCCGAACCCGGACTTCTTGTCATACCTCGCGCTCATCGTCGCTCTCCTCGCTGCCTGGCTGCTGGCCCGTGGGAACGGGGTGGCCGGGGGTCTGCTCGTCTTCGCGGGCTCGATCCTGGACGGTATGGATGGCGAGGCGGCGAGGCTGCAGATCCGGGAATCCGCGGCGGGAGCGCTGCTTGATGGTGTGCTCGACCGAGTGGCCGACACGGTCATCCTTGCGGGTCTCGCGATCTGGGCTGCTCGAGACGGGATGTCGGCGGACGTGACGATAGGGCTGTGCGCTGCCGCCGTAGCAGCCTCAATCCTTTCGATGGCCTCGAAGGACCGGATCAAGGCTCTGGGCATGGTCCCGGCTCCGGAAGGAGCCCTTGGGTGGCTCTTGGGAGGCCGGGACGGGCGCCTTCTCGTGGTGACGATCGCGGCGTTGGCCGGCCGGCCGATGGCTGGTCTCGCCCTGGTCGTAGCAACCTCAAGCCTGACGTTGATCATCCGACTAGTGATGGTTCGCCGGCAGGGCGAGGACTGAGAGAGGGCCGAAGGAGTCAGATCCTCGGGTGCGGCTGGCGCTCATGCGACCTTCTCGCTTCAGCTTCCCTGGCGACCCTGATCGTCAACCGCGGCGCGGATCCCAGACACGAAGGAGGAGCGGCCCGGAAGCCGCCCCTCCTTCCCGAAGCCGTTCGAACTCAGCGAACGACGAGCTTCATAGCCTTGATCGAGCCGTTCGTCCGTAGGGTTCCGCGGACGCGGATCGTCGCTCCGCGCGTCAGCTCGTGGCCGTTGCGCACGATCTTGGTCGAACGGGTCACGGAGACATCGTGGCGCGCGATACGCCACGTCCCTGTGAACTGGGCCGGTCGGTGCTGCAGGGAGCCGGTCAACGAGAAGTCGTCGGAACTTCCCGATGACAGGTCGATCGACTCTGCCGTGACCGAGCCGTCGGACTCGCCGAGACCCTTGACTTCCACCACCGAACCCACGGTAGGCATGACGCCATCCTCGCCGTCGATCTCCGTCACGTCGGTGACGTGCACCGTCGTTCCCGAGACGACCCAATCGCCGATGAAGCCGTCCGCCGGCATGGACTCAACCGTTCCGGTGAACTCAACGTTACCGAAGCTGTCGTCATCTGAGCTTTCTATCCCCTGGATGGACTGCGCGTCGATGGATCCGTCGGCCAGCAGCGTGCCCTCGACGTCGACCGTGGAGCCGAGCGCGATGGTCGCGTCCTCTTGATCGATCTCGGTGGCATCGGTGACGTGAACGGTCACGCCGTTCACGACCCAGTCGCCGATGAGTCGCCCCGAAGGCATGCTCTCGACGATCCCGGTGAGCTGCGTGTCGGACCCGGACCCATCACCACTTCCGTCGTCGCTGCCGCTGTCGGCAAGCGCCGCCATCGGTGCAAGGACCAGGGCGAGTGTGGTGAGCACCATGACACTCCTGAGCTTCTTCATAAACATCTCCCTCTCTTTGGCCGTTCAGGTGACGGCCCTCACGACGATGGAAGCATCCTGAGCGCCAAGAGGCGCCACGAAGCAGGTAAAGGGGAGGCAAAGGATCGCTTGCGGAACCTGTGTGGTCTCGACCTCACGTACGCGAGCGCGTACTGCTCACTGCCTGACGCCTACGTCTTCCCACGCCGAGCTCGTTGTCGGCCCGCGCGATCTCCTGTAGCGAAGACCGTTGCAATGTGCTGCGGATATCTTGCGTGGCCTTG
>JAYVBZ010000200.1:0-4793 GCA_043750215.1 Actinomycetota bacterium | reverse complement strand
GGTTCGCTCAGGGTCGTTCGCCGTTGCTGGGTCTGGGAGGTTCATAGCGACCAGGGTCGGAGCGGAGGCCTATGCCGTGAAGCTCACGGCTGACGCTCGCCGGTTCACCCTCACGAACTCGGAACTGCGGCGTTCGATCGACACGATCCTTCGGTGGGTGACCTGGGCGATCGTGCCCACCGCGGTGCTGCTCTTCGTCAGCCAACTGCGACACGACACCAACTGGCGCGGCGCCGTGACCGCCGCGGTCGCCGGCACCGTGGCGATGGTGCCCGAAGGACTGGTCCTGCTCACGAGTATCGCGTTCGCGATGGCGGTCGTCCGGCTCGCGCGGAAACGAGTGCTGGTCCAAGAGCTCCCCGCTGTCGAAGGCCTGGCCCGGGTGGACGTCCTCTGCATCGACAAGACCGGCACCCTCACGGAGGGGAAGCTCCGTGTGCTCAGCGCCGCCCCCTTGGGCGCCGGAGCCTCGGTTGAGCCTATCCTCGCCGCGGTCGCGGCCGCAGACCCCACGCCGAACGCCACTATGCGCGCGGTCGCCGCCCGCTTCGGGAGCGGGCCGACAGACTGGGCGCCGACCGATGTGGTGGCATTCTCCTCGGCGCGTAAGTGGAGTGCCGCCGCGTTCGGAGACCGCGGGGCATTCGTGCTGGGCGGCGCCGACGTCGTGCCCGGCCTTGCCGGTACAGCAGCGGCGACCGCAGCCCAAGAGACAGCGAACGGCAACCGCGTGTTGCTCCTGGCGCGTGCGCCCGGAGGACTCAGCGGCGACACCCTGCCAAGCGGTCTCGAGCCCGCGGCGCTCCTGGTCCTAGGCGACACGATCCGCCCCGACGCTGCGGAGACACTCCACTACTTCGCCGATCAAGGCGTCGAAGTCAAAGTGATCTCGGGCGACGATGCCAGGACCGTGGGGGCGATCGCCGCGAGCCTCGGCCTTTCCGGCGCCGACGTTCCCGTCGACGCTCGAGACCTGCCGGAGGACGACCTAGCTGCGCTCGCCGATGCCCTGGAACGCTCCAGCGTGTTCGGCCGGGTGACCCCTCGGCAGAAGCGCGCCATGGTCTCCGCCCTTCAGTCGCGGGGCCACGTCGTCGCCATGACCGGCGACGGCGTGAACGATACGCTCGCCCTCAAGGATGCCGACATCGGGATCGCGATGGGGTCGGGCTCGGACGCCACGCGTGCGGTTGCCCAACTCGTCCTGCTCGACTCGGCGTTCGACACGCTGCCCTCGGTGGTCGCGGAAGGCCGACGTGTGCTCGCGAATATCGAACGCACCTCCGGCCTCTATCTAACGAAGACGGTCTACGCGATGCTCCTCGCGCTCGCGGTCGGGGTCGCCGGCTTCGTGTTCCCCTTCCTTCCCCGCCATCTCACCCTGGTCGGCGCCATCACGATCGGCATCCCGTCGTTCTTCCTGGCTCTCGCCCCGAACTCGCGTCGCTTCCGTCCGGGCTTCCTCAGGCGAGTGGCTCGGTTCGCGATCCCCGCCGGGGCGCTCGCCGCGATAGCCACGTTCCTGGCCTATGCGCTCGCCAAGAGCGAACCCGGTGTTTCCCTCATCCAGGCCCGAACGACGGCGGTCATGGTGCTCACCTGGATCGGCCTCCTGGTCCTTTCGATCATCGCGGCGCCGCTCAAGGGGTGGCGCCTGGCACTCGTGTGGGCTATGGCCGGCCTGTTCGTAGCGTCGCTCACCCTGCCGGGGCTGAAGGACTACTTCCTGCTGGACCTTCCGAAACCATTGGTATGGCTCGCGGGCTTCGGGATCGCGGCCATCGTGTGGTCGTTCGCCCGTCTGTTCGTGCCTGAGGACCGCCCCGTGGGGCCCGCTGGTTCTTGACGCTACTTTCCGTAGCGCGCAGCCAGTTCATCCCCGGCTCGGGCCCGTAGGGCTACTGCGATCCGCTGGCGCTCAAGGATCTGTTGCAGGATAAGCGCGGCCTGTGGGATCGGATGTACCCCGAAGAACGACTGGATCTGGTCCGCGAGATCGGGGTCTGTGATGAAGCGAACACCACTGGCGAGATAGATCATGTTCGACGAGGCGAACCGCTCGTTGGCCTGATCCCAATGCGTGGAGATATACCGCCAGACGTTCGCACCCTGATCACGGTTGGTGATGGAGCGCGCCAGGAGGAAGGGCCCGTCCTGCGGACGGATGGCATCGCTCAGACATGCCTCCAGGGTCTGATCCATGAGGGCGTCGTCTCGGAAACGGGCGAGTGCGCTCTGGTATCGCTGCTTCTCCTGCGGCGTTTGGGCGTCTTCGACCATCGACCGATACGCCGCGTAGTCGTCTGGGCCGCCGGTCGCCGCAACGATCTCGACCGCGGCGGCGGCGAGCGCGGCATCTACATGCTCCCCGCTACGCGCCTCGCGCTCCAACTCCCGTGCCTGCGCCTGGGTCTCCGGATCATCGCCAGTGATTGCCAGCGTCTGCACCAACGTTCCTCGAAGCGTCCCGGTGAGATCCGACTCGCCCTCGCTGGGTTCCCACCCAAGCCGGTCCACCGCCGGGCGAACCAGTCCACGCACCTCATCGCGGTACCGATCTCGCGCCGGGCCATCCAGGAACCGATCGCACCAGCTCAAGCCCGTGATGATCGCCTGCCACACGGTGAGCTCAGTTTCGCCTTTGAATCCCTGCGCCAGGTCCAGGAAGTCCACAACGCTCGCTTGACCGCCGACCGCAGCCGCCCACGAATCGTCGACGAAGCCTTGACGCTCGATCGGCGACAGCGCAGTCATGGCCGTCGAGGCGAGGCTCTGGCGGAGCTGAACATCGGCGTACCACACGCGCGCGAAGCTGGCCCCGTCGGCATTGATGACGAGCGGGGCATCTCCGACCAGCGGCACGTCGGCGCCCTCGGCCTCCAGGAGGATCCAACGGACATCCCTCCCCTGCCGAACGGCGAGCGGCAGCGGCCAGATGGTCTCCGATGCGGTGCCGTCGGCGCGGTAGCGGGCCTGCCTGAGGTGCGCGACGCCGTCGGCCTGGGTCACCGTCACTTGGGGATAGCCGCCTTGGAAGATCCAGGCGTCCATGATGCGTCGGACGGGTTCGCCTGTCTCCTCCTCTAGCGCGTCCCAGAGGTCGTGAGTCTCGGTGTTCGCGTAGGCGTGCGTCCGCAGATAGCGTCGGATCCCATCACGGAAGCGGTCGCGTCCCAGATACTGCTCTAGCATCCGCAGGACCGCGCCACCCTTCGTGTACGTCAGGGTGTCGAACATCCCGCTGGCATCGTCGGGGGAATGCACGGGGTATTCGATGGGGCGGGTGGATCCGAGCGAGTCCACCTCGAGCGCGTTCACCCGCTGCCTCGCGAACAACGTCCAGATCTCCCACTCCGGATACATGTCGTCGACGGCCAGCATCGACATGAACGTGGCGAAAGCTTCGTTCAGCCAGATGCCGTTCCACCACCGCATGGTGACGAGATCGCCGAACCACATGTGGGCGAGCTCGTGGGCCACTGTCTCGGCCGCGCCCAGGAGTTCTTCCTGCGTTGCCGTCTCGGGGTCGATCAGGAGATACGTCTCGCGGTACGTGATGCAGCCGAGATTCTCCATGGCTCCCTGCGCGAAGTCCGGGAGTGCGACGTGATCCACCTTCGCGTCCGGGTAGGGGATGTCGTAGTAGTCGCTGAAGAAGTTCAGCGCCTTGACGCCGACATCCTGGGAGAACTTCGTGAGCGCGCCTTTCCCGGGGATATGCGCGATCCGAACCGGCGTGCCGTTGGCATCCGAGGGCTCGGTCACCGCCAGCGGGCCGACGACGTAGGCCACCAGGTAGGAGGACATCGGCATCGTGTCGGCGAACGTGACCCGAACTCGGCCATCTCCCTGCGTCTCGCGCGAGATCTCCGGCCCGTTCGAAAGGGCTGTCAACCCATCGGCGACCACGAGCGTGATGCTCCACGGCGCCTTGAGGTCGGGTTCGTCCCAGCAGGGGAAGGCCCGCCGCGCGTCGGTAGCTTCGAAGTGGGTCGTACCGATACGCCGTTCCTCCCCCGCCGGATCACGGTATGTAGAGAGGTAGAACCCCGTGAGCTGCCGGTTGAACTCCCCGCGGAATCCAACGCTGAGGGTCCATTCTCCTGGCGCGGCCGAAGATTGCAGCTCCAGATGTGCTCGCTCGGCGTCGGGATCCATCCTGATCTTCGCGACCTCGATCTGCGAGCCGTCGGCTGCGACCAGGGAGGCATCGTCGAGATAAAGGTTCAAGGCGTTCAGCACGATCTCGGTGGTGTGCTCGACGATGGAGACCCGTACCTCTTGCGTGCCCGAGAACGTCGCGGCTTCCAGGTCCGGCTGGACAGAGAGCGCGTAACGCAGCGGGATCACCGACCGGGGCAGGCGGTATCGAGCCTCCGAATCCTGGGTCATGTCACTCCTGTTCAGTTCACGTAGGTGAGCCAGTCGGGGTACTTCGGGTTCTCGCCCTTGGTTGCGGCGAAGAACGCTCCCTGAAGTTCCTTGGTCACCGGCCCGCGGTGTCCCTCGCCGACCACCCGGTCATCCACCTCGCGGATAGGTGTGAGTTCGGCCGCTGTGCCCGAGAAGAAGCACTCCTGGGCGTTGTAGAGATCCGTACGAACCAGGTTCTCCTCTTTGACCGTGTAGCCGAGGTCGCGCGCAAGCGTGATCACCGTGTTCCGCGTGATGCCGTCCAGACAGCCCGCGGATGTGGGTGGCGTGATGAGGATGCCGTCCCGAACGACGAACACGTTCTCGCCGGAGCCGTCGGTGATCGTTCCGGCTTCGTTGAGCATGATGGCTTCGTCGTA
>JAYVBZ010000199.1:0-4015 GCA_043750215.1 Actinomycetota bacterium | reverse complement strand
GAGCCCCGCACTCAGTCGGCGGTAGAGCGGGCCGAGATCGAACGAGCTTGTGGGGTCATGGGAGACGTCGAGGTCCCGGCGCTGCGCGACGACCCGCCTGAACCATGGCCCCTCCACCGTGCGGACGATGAAACCGTAGCGCGACGCCTCGTAGAGGACGTGGGCGACGTCCTCATGTTCCTGCGGGGACAACTCCTCCAGCTCGGAGCCGCGTCCCACGCGGATCAGGAAGAACACCTCCCAGACATGGGCACCCCACCCGGCGACAAGCGCCGCGATGTCGGCCAGCTGCTCGACGTTGCACCGCATGACCGTCGTGTTGATCTGGACCGTGTGCCCCTCATCGACGAGCATCCGAACGGCCTCTTCGGTCTTGGCGAAATGCCCCTTGACCTGGCGGACCCCTTCGTGCGTTTGGGCGTCGGCACCATCGAGGCTGATCGACACGGTCTTCGATCCGACCTCGAGCATGCGCCGAGCGGCGTCGCGGGTGAGACGAGGCGTGACGCTGGGCGCGAACCCGATCGGCATCCCGTAGGAGCGTGCGTGCGCCGCGAGCTCGAACAGGTCCAGCCGCTCGAACGGGTCGCCGCCGGTGAAGATGATCACGGGGAGCCTCGGCGTGAAGCCGCGCAGGTCGTCGATGAGCTGCAACCCTTGAGCGGTGCTGAGCTGGCCCGGGAGTCCGTCGGCGATCGCCTCGGCCCGGCAGTGGCGGCAGGCGAGACCGCAGGCCTTCGTCGTCTCCCAGAACAGCAGGATCGGCGCCCGATCGAAACTGACTCCTGACACGCTCTGCGCTCCTTTACGCCTAGGCTCGGAAACGTCCGTATCTGCAGTAGCGCAACACGGACAGACTCTCAGCAGGTGGACCGCAGCACGCGGGACCTTCGGCCCTACGACCGGGGGTCGGTCGTCGGCATGAAGGCGATCGGGGAAGCCCTGCTGCTGCACGAAGGGCGTGTCGGGGGGCTAGGGGAAGATCTCCACGTTCACGACGGAATCCCACCGGTCCACCGTGGCGGTGTCGGTGCCGTCACCGCCGTCGACGATGTCCTTCAGGCCGTCCAGAGCATCGATGGTGTCGTCACCTCCCATCGCGTAGATCTCATCCTGGCCGCCCCCGCCTACCAGGATGTCGCCGTTAGGGCTACCGATCAGCTGGTCGTCCCACGCGCTCCCCGCGACCCGCTCGATATCGCCGGCGGGACCGACGTTGTCCCCTTCACCGGGGACCCCATCGTTCGCGAGCCCGTCCAGCGCAACCGTCACGCCCGAGGCTGCGGCCGAGTAGTCGGCCGTGTCGGTTCCCGGCCCGCCCGAGACGGTGTCCGCCCCCGGGTCTGAGCCTAGCGCGAACGTCTCATCTCCTCGGCCACCGTTGAGATGGTCATCGCCCACGTCACCGGTGAGTTGATCGGAGCCAAGGCCTCCGCTCAGTACGTCGTTGCCCAACCCACCGGTCAGCTGATCGCCCGCCGACCCACCGGTGAGCCTGTCTATGCCGTCGCCCCCATACATCGTCATCGGATGAGCGAACCGTCCGCCGGTTGCGGTGTTCCCGTTTCCGCTGAACGTGTCATTGCCACCGAGGCCGTAGAGCACGGCCCCGCCGAACGGGGTCGTGGTGGTGACGTCCCTGTCGCCGTCCCCCGCAAGATCGACGCCCGTTGCTCCGATGATGGCCTTGTCGGCGCTCGCGCCTCCCACGTACAACAGCTCTAGGGGGAGCGGACCGTAGGGAGGGAGCACGTTCGTCCCGGGCTGCACGTCGATCGCGATCTCGATCTCGCTCACGCCCGTTGACTCGACCCCCGCACCCGGTCGAAGCCGGCCTCCGCTCTCGTCGATCTCGATGAAGTTCGCATAGAACGTGTCGAAGGACCCGCCTTGCCCGCTCACGAGGATCTGGGCGGTGTTGGTAACCGTGGCCACCCCGCAGGGGAGCAGGGTGCCATCCGCGTTTCCCACGATCGCGGTCCCCTGTCGCCCAACCGCCAGCGTGTTGAAGTCTGTGGCGTAGAGCAGCACGGTCTGGTCCAAAGAGCGGTAGGTGCAGGAATCAGCCACGGCGGCCTGGGCGATCGTCGCGCCCGGTGCAACAAGAAGGGTGGCAACCGTGGCGAACACCGTGAGTGCGATCCGGGAGCGCATGCCGACACGGTACGGTGCGCTGGTCCGGCTGTCCAGGGGCCGGAGGGCTACACCGGGTGGGAGTGGCTACCGTCTCTTGAAGGTGTCGGCCTGGGTCACCTCCAGCGAGACACAGTCCCGCCAGTCGTCCGGAAATACGGGGGCC
The DNA here is from genome assembly GCA_043750215.1 of Actinomycetota bacterium. GTDB lineage: Bacteria > Actinomycetota > UBA4738 > UBA4738 > HRBIN12 > JANXVR01. The sequence goes on along the minus strand of JAYVBZ010000199.1, from coordinate 1,716 downwards.
AGGGTGACGTCGACGCGGGCACCCCCACCTCCCTGACGATCCCCGCCGCTAGCAGCTCTTGAGGCTGTCCGTTCCTGGGCCCCCGCTGCAGGTGTCGGTGCCGGGACCGCCTGCCAGGGAATCGTTGCCGGGGCCTCCCGAAAGTGAGTCCCTGCCACCGCCGCCGGACAGCGTGTCCCTTCCGGCACCTCCGCTTTCCTTGTCGTTGCCCGCGGCGCCCTTGAGCTTATCTCTGCCGCCGGCCGCCTTCAGGGTGTCCTTGCCGGCACCTCCGAGGAGCATGTTGGCTCCGGAATCTCCGGTAAGGCGGTCGGCGAGGTTCGTCCCCTTCAGGTCCTCGATGCTCGAGAGGGTGTCGTTCCCGGCTCCACTAGCGGAGCCGCTCTTCAGGTTCGCCACAACGGCACCGCTCGATGAAGAGAAGCTTGCGGTGTCGACGCCCGCGCCGCCGATCAGCCCGTCGTTACCACCGCCTCCGTTGATGATGTCCTTGCCGCCGCTTCCGTTAAGGGTGTTGGGGTTGGCGTCTCCTTGAAGTGAGTCGTCGAATGGCGAGCCGGTTAGGCTCTCCATGGTGACCAGCGTGTCGGCCCCGCCGCCACCGCTCGCCGCTCCCGTCGCGAGATTCGCTTTGACTCCAAGATTCGCCGCCTTGTAGCTCGCGGTGTCAGAGCCCGCGCCTCCCGTCAGGGTATTGGCACCGTTGTCTCCGATCAGCGTGTCGTTGAACGCAGAGCCGGTGAGGTTCTCCATCCCGGCAAGGGTGTCAGAGCCCGCGCCGCCGGTGGCCTGCGCGCCCGCGAGCGCCAGGCTGACCGTGACCCCAGTTCCCGCGGAGGCATAGCGCGCGGTGTCGGAGCCCCCGGCGCCGGTAAGAACGTCGCCCCCGGGGCCGCCCTCCAAGGTGTTGTTGTTGGCATCGCCGGTCAGGGCATCGTCATTCGAGCCGCCCGTGAGGTTCTCGATGGTGGCCAGCGAGTCACCCTGGGCGTCTCCACCCGAGGCCGCTCCGTTCACCGTCACGGTCACGGCTGCCGAACCCGCGTAGCTGGCCGTGTCGCCGCTCGTTCCGTTCGCGCCGCCGACCAGCGTGTCTGCTCCGGCCCGGCCCAGCAGCGTGTCATCGCCCCCGGAGCCGTCAAGACGGTTAGCGCCCGCGTCTCCGGTTAGCGCGTCGTCGTTGGATGAGCCGATGAGGTCTTCCATGTTCGACAGTGAGTCGGTTCCGGCGCCTCCGGTGCTCTGGCCAGCGCCCACCACGGTGACGGTGACCGCTGTCGCCGCGCCCGCGTAGGAGGCCGCGTCGCTGCCCGCGGCACCATTCATGGTGTCGTTCCCGTCGCCTCCGTTGAGCGTGTCGCCTCCGGCACCACCGGTGAGGGTGTCGTCACCCCCGTCGCCGTTCAAGGTCAAGGCCGATCCGAAGTCGGCACCTAGGCCGCCGCCGCCCGACCCCGAAAGGACATCTGCTCCGGTCCCACCATCGCCGGTGATGCTCTCCGTCGACGGCAGGCCAGTTAGGTCTAGAGAGGTGCCGGAGTCCAGGCTGGCGCCGTTCACACCGAACGTCACGGTATCCACTCCGGCACGACCGGTGATGATGAGCGCGTCGGTGCCGCCACCCAGAGCCAGGTCCATGGAGGCGATGGTCCCGGACGGGAAGACGTCCGTACCGGTCTGGTCGATGGTGAAGGTTTCATCCGTACCGGTCCCGTT
>JAYVBZ010000198.1:0-3827 GCA_043750215.1 Actinomycetota bacterium | reverse complement strand
GGCTGCGGGCGCCGGACTCTGTGACGAAGACGCCGTGAAGGTGTTGGTCGACGAGGCACCGCTCGCCGTGGATGGGTTGCGTAGGTTAGGGATGTTGTTCGACGACGAGGGCGCGCCCACGCTGGAAGGGGGACACAGCGCACGTCGGGTGCTGCATGCGGGCGGCGACGCCTCGGGCGTAGCGCTGCTCGACACCATCGTCCACGCGGTCGACCAAGACCGCCGGATCGAACGGCTGGACGGTCGCGCGGTTCACGTGATCGTGGAAGGAGGCCGAACCGTTGGGGTCGCGCTCGCGTCCGGAGAGGAACTGCGGGGAGACCGCGTGGTGCTGGCGACCGGGGGTGCGTGCGGGATCTACGGCCGTCACACCGGCCCCGATGCATCGACCGGCGCCGGCCTGACGCTGGCGTGGGAGGCGGGCGCCGCCCTCGCCGACCTGGAGTTCGTGCAGTTCCATCCGACGGCGCTCACGGTCCCCGGTCATCCAGCCCGCCTCCTCACCGAGGCCCTCCGAGGCGAGGGGGCGCTCCTCATCGACGTTGAGGGTCACCGGTTCATGCCGGCGTTGCACCCCCGAGCCGAACTCGCCCCTAGGGACGTTGTCGCCCGGGCGGAGTTCCGCGTGATGGAGGAGACCGCGAGCCCCGTGTTCTTGGACGCGACCGGCGTCGCGGACGTCGCCAGGCGGTTCCCGACGGCGGACGCGCAGTGTCGTGAGGTCGGATTGGATATCTCCAAGGACCCTATCCCCGTCGCGCCTGCTGCGCATTACTTCACCGGAGGGGTGCTGACCGATCGGTGGGGTCGGAGCACGGTTCCGGGGTTGCTCGCGTGCGGCGAGGCAAGCGCTACAGGCGTGCACGGCGCCAACCGCCTGGCCTCGAACTCCCTGGCTGAGGCGCTGGTGTTCGGCCGTCGCGCCGGACTCGCGCCGGACGAACCGGCAAAGGGGCTGCTAGCCGGAGCACCCGTACCCCTGGACGACCGGCCTCCGAGCGATGCCCTTCCTCTCTCGACGATCCACCAGATCGCGGACCGCGACATCGGGGTATCGCGCTCTCACGCCCGCTTGGAGGCTGCCATCGGCGAACTCGAAGCCGGCCGCGGCGGCGGACCCGAGCCCGGTCATCCGACGGCGTCCCTGGCCGCCTGGCTCGTGGCCCATGCGGCGCTGCGGCGGGAGGAGTCCCGAGGCGGTCACTACCGCAACGATTTCCCGGAGTCGCGAGAGGTGTGGCGTTTCCGCCAAGCGGTGGATACCGGCGGCTGGCGGGTCGTCGCCTCGTCCGTGCGACCGCCCACGACGTAGCGAACGGCTCAGTACGCCGGCCGGTACTCCCCGAACACGGCGCGAAGGACGTCACTCACCTCACCGAGCGTGGCCCGGACCCTGAGCGCCTCCTTCATCGGTGGGAGCAGATTCCTGGTCCCTTCGGCGACCGTTTTCAGTTCGGCCAGCGCTGCCGTGACGGCGGACCCATCACGCGAAGCACGGAGCGCACGGACACGTTCGATCTGCTTGTCGGTGTCGGCCGAGGAGACCTGCAACAGCTCCATCGCTTTGTCGTCCGTATCGACGAACCGGTTCACGCCGACGATGATCCGTTCCTCGGATTCGATGGCTTTCTGGATGCGGAACGCAGCCTCGTGGATCTCGTCTTGGTAGAAACCTCGTTCGATCGCGACCACGGCTCCACCCATCTCATCGATCCGATCTATGTAGTCCCGGGCGAGACTCTCCAACTCGGTGGTGAGCGACTCCACCAGGTAGGAACCCGCGACCGGATCGACGGTCTCCGTGACGCCGGTCTCGTACCCGATGATCTGCTGGGTCCGCAGCGCGATGGTCGCACTGTGTTCGGTCGGGAGCGCCAAGGCCTCGTCATAGGCGTTGGTGTGAAGTGATTGTGTACCGCCCAGCACCGCGGCCAACGCTTCCAGAGCCGTCCGAACGATGTTGTTCTCCGGCTGCTGCGCGGTGAGGGTGGCTCCCCCCGTCTGCGTGTGGAAGCGGAGCATCGCGCTCTTCACGTTCCCGCCGAACCGTTCGGTCATGATGCGAGACCAGAGTCGCCGCGCCGCGCGGAACTTCGCGATCTCCTCGAAGAAGTTCATGTGGCACGCGAAGAAGAACGAGAGCCGGGGCGCGAAATCGTCGACGGTGAGTCCCGCGTCGATCGCCGCTTGCACGTAGGCGATGCCATCGGCCAGCGTGAACGCGATCTCCTGCGCCGCGGTCGAGCCCGCTTCGCGCATGTGGTAGCCACTGATGCTGATCGTGTTCCACTTCGGGATGTGCTCCCCGCAATAGGCGAACAGATCCGTGATCAGCCGCATCGACGGCCGGGGCGGGTAGATGTAGGTCCCGCGCGCCGCGTACTCCTTGAGGATGTCGTTCTGCACGGTGCCGCTGATATCGCTCGCGGGGACGCCCTGTTCCTCGGCGACCAGTTCATACATGAGGAGGAGGATCGGCGCGGTGGCGTTGATCGTCATCGACGTGCTGACCTTGTCCAACGGGATGCCGTCCAGCATCCGCGCGAGGTCCTCGACCGAGTCGATCGCCACGCCCGTCTTCCCGACCTCGCCCTCGGCGCGGGGGTGATCGGAGTCCAGCCCCATCTGGGTCGGCAGGTCGAAGGCCACGCTCAGCCCGGTCTGCCCTTGGTCCAGCAGGTAGCGGTACCGCTTGTTCGACTCCTCCGCCGTTGCCATCCCTGCGTACTGGCGCATGGTCCAGAGCTTGCCCCGGTACATGCTCGGGTAGGGCCCGCGGGTGTAGGGGAGTTCGCCGGGTTCGCCCAGGTCGCGGACGGGGTCGAACCCACGCGCATCCAGATCATGGGCGGTGTAGACAGGTTGGAGTTCGATCCCTGAGTCGGTGCGTCGGTCATCGCTCATGCGGATGAGCCTAGCCGCGGTGGCGCGCGGCGTCCCGGGCCGCTAGCGTGCCCGTCATGGACATCGTGGATCCGCGTATCGAGGCCTACATGGCCACCCGGCTCACCCGTTTCGACGAGCCGGTGCTCCTGGAGATGGAGGACGAGGCCGAACGGCGCCACTTCCCTATCGTGCGCCGGAACGTCGGGGTGACGCTCGAGGTCCTTGCCAGGTCGATCGGCACCCGCAGGATGATCGAACTCGGGAGCGGCTTCGGCTACAGCGGCTACTGGCATTCCCGCGCCGTCGGCCCCTCCGGCGAACTCCACCTAACGGACGGCGACCCCGCGAACCAGACGGCCGCACGCGACTACCTGGGCCGCGCAGGCCTTTGGGACCCCGTCTCCTATCACGTCGGCGACGCTGTGGAGGCGTTGAACGCTCTTGAAGGCGAGTTCGATCTGGTCTACGACGACATCGACAAGGACGGCTACCCAGACGCGTGGCGCGCAGCCTGCCAACGCATCCGTGTCGGTGGCCTCTACGTCTGCGACAACGTGCTCTGGTCCGGGAGGGTTCCCGACGACGGTGAACCGCCCGACGACGTCACCGACGCGATCCGCGAACACAACGCCCTGATCGCGGAGGACGAACGCTACATCTCCACGATCGTTCCCACCAGGGACGGCGTCATGGTCGCGATCCGGATCTCATGAGTTCGCTGAAGGTGGGCGACGCCCGCACCCGCTTGAATGTGCCCAGCCACCCCGACGCACAGGTGGGTTGACACAGGCGCCCCCGGAATCTTCGAGATGACACTCGCTTCCGACGGTCGTGCGACGTTCGAATACGGCGCCGAACACCACGGCGGCCATGCCCACATCATCTGGCGCCGGATCGGAACCCCCGCGGTCTTCGGACAACCGTAGGACGCATCCCGGTCG
>JAYVBZ010000197.1:0-5530 GCA_043750215.1 Actinomycetota bacterium | reverse complement strand
GATCCCTGATGAACTCGCCGCGGTTTCCGGCTGGTTCGAGAAGGTCCCCTCGGGTGGACCTACTGGAGCCGAACTTCCGCGGAAGATGCTTGAAACCATCGGTGACACGCTGGTCCCGGGGGGACGTCTCTACCTGCCCACCGGCACTATCCAAGACGAGAGCGCGATCCTGGCTGCTGCCCGCAAGGTGTTCGGTTCGAACATGACCTCGATCATGGAGCGCGAGTTCCCACTTCCGGATCTGGTCGGCAAGTCCGTTGCCGCCGCCCGCATGATGAAAGAAGGATTGGTCAATCTCCACAAACGGGGAAGCCGGTTCCTCTGGCGCTTACAGATCTGGCGTTGCGTCCGCGCCGACTGACCCCTTAGCGGGCGGGACGCGAAGATGCGACGGACGCAACCTTGTAACCCTCATCCCGCAGGGTGTCCGCGCCTCCGCGGTCCAATGCCAACACGATGATCTCAACGATCACACCCTGCGCCTCTAGGACCTTCGCGGCGCGCAAGACCTGATGCCCCGTGGTCACCACGTCTTCCAGGAGCGCCACGCGAGCTCCCGCAGGCGCATAACCCTCGACCTGCAACTTGGTTCCGTACTCCTTCGCCTGCTTGCGAACCACCGAGGCCGGCAGACCGGACTCCAACGAGACGGCCGCCACCAAGAGCATGGCCGCACCCTCGGGAGAGGCAAGATGGTCCACCTCCGCAGGGATGAGGCTCGCGATCTCCTTCGCGACATCTCGGAGCAGGTCCGGGCGAGTCAAGAACAGGAACTTGTCGAAGTACACCGAAGACGTCGTTCCCGAACTCAACACGAACTCTCCGTGCCGTTCGGACACCTCGATCATCCGGCGAACCAGGTCCTTGTTCATGGCCAGGTAGCATAGGGCTTCGATGGGTTGGTATTCGGCTGTGGGCCGCCGCGCGTTCTTCGCTCTGCCCCCGGAAGCCGCCCATCGCCTCGCGGGCGCGCTGCTCTCCCTCCCACTCCCGTGGCCTCGGATCGGTGGGGCTCTTGACGATCCTTCGCTCGCGATCACCCTTGCCGGGATACCTCTGCGGAACCCTGTGGGTTTGGCGGCGGGATTCGACAAGACCGGCGCTCATGTGCAGGCTCTGGGATCGCTTGGATTCGGGTACGTCGTCGCAGGGACGTTCACGCTCGAGCCGCGCCGTGGCAACCCGTACCCCCGGATCGCCCGATTCCCGCGGCAGCGGTCCATGGTCAACGCCATGGGACTACCCAATCCGGGGGCCTCGAGCGCCGCCGTCGATCTGGCGGATCGTTCCCGGCTCCAGCCCGTGTTCGTGAGCATCGCCGATCAATCGCTGGACGCAGCGCTGGCAACGGTGGACCTGCTGGCCCCCCACGCCGACGCGATCGAACTCAACGCGAGTTGTCCGAACGTCGAGTGGGGCCGAGATGGTGACGATGAGGTTCATCTAGCCGAACTGGTCACCGCGCTTGCTGCACGCGCGAGATGTCCACTCTTCGTCAAGCTCCCGCCGTTCCTTACGGATTCGGCCCGCGAGGGTGTGCTGGCCTTGGCCCGCGTGGCTCAGGATGCGGGAGCTGCCGGGATCACCTGTTCCAACACCCACCCAGTAGCCACCCACCGCCTTGCCTCGGGCACGGGGGGGCTATCCGGCCGCGCGCTTTGGCCGCACACGCCGAAGATCGTGGAGGCGATCGTGGAGGCGACCGGGGGAACGGTGCCGGTGAATGCGTGCGGAGGCATCTTCACCTCGGAGGATGTTCGGAAGTGCCTCGATGCGGGGGCCACGACCGTACAGATCTATACATCGTTCATCTACGAGGGGCCGGGGATCGTTGGCACTCTGACGCGGGGACTACGGGCGTCCGTCTAGGCAGCCGGTTGCCGCCGCGGCCGTTCCCGTCCAAGATGGGCCCCATCCAGCGAAGGGGAGCGCCTGATTGGCTGAACCCGCATCACAGATGGTCGGAGCCGAGGATCGATCGGCGGGCATCGCCGTTCGGTTGGAAGGCGTGGTCAAGCGCTTCGGAGACTTCACCGCGGTAGCAGGCGTGGACCTGGACGTCCGCGAGGGTGAGTTCTTCTCGATGCTCGGGCCGTCCGGCTCTGGGAAGACCACCTGCTTGAGGATGATCGCCGGGTTCGAACAGCCGACGCAAGGGCGCATCCTTCTGCAGGGTGTGGACGTGTCCCGTCTTGCCCCTTACCAGCGCGACGTTAACACGGTCTTCCAGGACTACGCCTTGTTCCCGCATATGACCGTGCGGGAGAACGTCGAATACGGTCTGCGGGTGAAGAAGGTCGTGAAAGACGAGCGCCGTGACCGAGCGGAGGATGCGCTGGCGATGGTCCAGCTCACGCAGTTCGGGCATCGTAAGCCCGGCGAGCTGTCCGGTGGGCAGCGCCAGCGGGTCGCTCTTGCCCGCGCGCTGGTCAACCGCCCGCGAGTGCTCCTGCTGGACGAGCCACTCGGCGCTCTGGACCTCAAGCTCCGTCAAGCGATGCAGATCGAACTGAAGGAGATCCAGCGACAAGTGGGACTTACGTTCATCTACGTGACGCATGACCAAGAAGAGGCCTTGACCATGAGCGACCGCCTCGCGGTGTTCAGCCACGGGAAGATCGAACAGGTGGGTACGCCGGCCGCTGTCTACGAAGAACCTGCTACGGGGTTCGTCGCGGGATTCGTTGGGGTGTCCAACGTCCTGGAAGGTGACGCTGCGGAGGCGACCTCGGGGGAGCGTCAAGCGATCACGATCAGACCGGAGAAGATCGCGATGCTGGAACCGGACGCTCAGGTGGGTGCAGAGAGTTGCTCTGCATCCGGGTTCGTCCGGGACGTCGTATACCTGGGTGCCGTGACCCGCTACGTCGTTGGGCTGGACGTGGGTGCGGAATTGGTCGTGATGCAGCAGAATCTGGCCACCAGCTCGATGGAGGCCTTGCAGGTCAAGGGCAAGAAGGTCCTACTGGTGTGGGATCGGAGATACAACCGACCGGTGCAAGAACCAGCCGGAGCGGCGGAGGGGTCGATGGATCAGGAGGAGGGGCAAGCATGAGACAAGCCAAGAGGCTGTTCGCGCTGCTGGGTGCGGTCGCGTTGATCGGGGCCGCCTGCAGCAACCAGAGCAGCAGCACACCCGACGGAGGCGCCGGGGGCGGCGGCATCACGCCCGCCAAGACCTATAGCTCGGTCGGGGCGCCCGAGGGGCAACTCAACTTGATCGCCTGGAACGGCTACACGGAGGATGGCTCGAACGACCCCAACTACGACTGGGTGACGCCGTTCGAGCAGCAGAGTGGCTGCAAGGTGAGCGTGAAGTACGCAGACACCTCTGACGAGATGGTGACCCTGATGCGTCAGGGCGGCGGCTCGCAGTACGACGGCGTGTCGGCTTCCGGAGACGCATCCAACCGGCTGATCGCCGGTGGCGACGTCGGTGCAGTCGATCCGACGCTCTTCCCATCGCTGTCGGACGTCATCGCGCCGCTCAGTCCCACCACGGGTACGAACAACTCGCACTACGTGGTTGACGGGAACATCTACGGCGTCCCATATATGTACGGGCCGAACTTCCTCATGTACAACACGAAGGTGGTGAAGCCGGTGCCGACCAGTTGGGACATCACGTTCGAGCCAACCATCAACGGTGCGGCGAACCCCTATGCGGGCAAGGTCACGGCCTACGGTGGCGCCATCTTCATCGCCGACGCCGCCATGTACCTCAAGGCACACAACCCCGACCTGGGGATCACGGATCCTTATGAGCTGACATCTACGCAGCTGGACGCGGTCGTGACCCTGCTGAAGGGTCAGAAGCCGCTGGTCGGCAAGTACTGGTCCGCCTACACCGACGAGATCGACGGGTTCGTGAACGGATCGATGGTTGCGGGAACCGCATGGCCCGTGAACCTCACCTACGCGAAGGCGGACGCTCCGGTGGCAGCCGTCATCCCCAGCGAAGGCGTGACCGGCTGGGCCGACACGTGGATGATCTCAACGAACGCACCGCACCCGAACTGCATGCTGAAATGGATGGCCTACACGCTCACGCCTTCCGTGCAGGCGCAGGTCGGGCTCTGGTACGGAGCGGCCGGGAGCAACACGAAGTCCTGTGATCTCATCGCCAAGGGTTACGGGAAGGGTGGGGCGGCGATCGTCAAGACGGTCGAGTACTCATTCTGCGGCGACGCCACCTTCCTGAACTCGATCTACCTCTGGAAGACCCCGACGTCTGATTGCGGGGACAGTCGCGGCCTGACCTGCGAGGACTATTCGGTCTGGCAGCAGAAGTGGACAGAGATCACCGGCGCATAGGCGCGCGCACGAACCTGCGGGGCCGCGAAGCGGCCCCGCAGGTTCTTCATTGAGGGGGAGGGTCGGTGACGGAGCGCCAAGCGCAGGGATGGATGACGCGTCTCTCTGCGTTCTTCTACCGCCACCGAGGTCTGAAACTCACCGGATTCCTCGGCGCCCCATTGCTGTGGCTCCTGGTGGTGTACCTCGGTTCGCTCACCATCATGTTGATCTCGGCGTTCTGGCGCGTCGATGTCTTCACCGGCGACATCGTCCGCCAGTGGGGAACGCAGAACTTCGTCACGCTGTGGACCATCCCGGTGTACCGGACCATCGCGATCCGAACTATCGGGCTGGCAGTCGCCGTCTCGCTGACCGATATCATCCTCGCGTTCCCGCTGGCGTACTACGCAGCAAGGATGGCCACCCCCAGGCGCCGGAACATCGTCCTTATCGCCATCGTGGTCCCGCTCTGGGCCAACTACCTGGTGCGCGTCTTCGCATGGAACCTGATCCTTTCCTCCGGAGGATTCTTGACGGCCATCACGCAGAAGCTTGGCTTCCATCTGGACCTCGGCTACACGAACTGGGCGATCTGGCTCACCTTCTCCTATCTCTGGCTGCCGTTCGTGCTGCTGCCGATCTACGGCGCCCTCGAACGCATCCCCTCGTCCTACCTGGAGGCATCGGGCGACCTGGGGGCCAAGGGATGGCTCACGTTCCGGCGCGTCGTGTTCCCGCTCATCATTCCGGGGATCGTCGCCGGCACGATCTTCTCGTTCTCGCTGACCCTCGGTGACTACATCGTGCCGACCCTCGCGGGGAACACGAAGTTCATCGGCAACGTCATCTACGACTCCTTCGGGATCGCCGGCAACGTGCCGTTCGCTGCAGCGTTCGCCTTGGTGCCCATCGCGGTGATGGGGGTCTACCTGACCCTGGCCAAGCGTCTCGGCGCGTTCGAGGCTCTCTAGCCGATGGAATCTCGCAGCGCGAAACTACTGATCCGGTTCGGGGCCATCCTCGCGCTCCTCTTCCTTTACGTCCCGCTCGTCATCGTTGTCCTCTACGCGTTCAACAATAGTGTCGGCCAGAAGTGGCCCATCACTAGCTACACCACGAAGTACTTCGGACTGGCTTGGCGGAACGAGCTTCTTCGAAGGGCGCTATGGAACTCGATCCAGATCGGGATCGCCGCTACCACGATCGCGCTCGTTCTTGGGACGCTGGCCGCGTT
>JAYVBZ010000196.1:0-11911 GCA_043750215.1 Actinomycetota bacterium | reverse complement strand
CTCGTCCAAGTTGAAGGCCAACCCGAGGACCCCACCGGGGAACTCCAGTAACTCGTTCGCCATGGCCTTCGGAAGTCCCGCGACCCGGGCGATCCCGTCGCCGGTCTCGATGACGCGCCCGACCTCCTCGCGGTCGATGGACGGCGTGTAACTCTCGACGTTCTTCCGCAGGGCGTCGGCGATGCTTGCCGGGTCGATCAGGTTCGATGCCATCGCGCTAGCTCCCTAGGTGCTGTTTGGCGTTCGTGAGGCGGCTCGCAACCGAACCGTCGAAGACCTCGTTGCCCACGCGGGCGACCAAGCCGCCGATCACCGTCGGATCGACGATGACCTTGATCTCGATGTCGTGCCCGGTCGCGTGAGCGAGCGCGGCGGTGATCCGTTCGCGTTGCTCCGAAGTGAGCTCCACCGCGGTCCGGACCTCCGCCACTTCATGGCGGCGACGCTCTGCGGCAAGGGCGACGACCGCGTCCGCGATCGCGCCCAGGTCGCGCGCGTGTCCAGATTCCACCAGGAACCCGATCAGATCCAGGGTGACCGGGTGGGCTCGGTCGTGCAGGAGGTCGCGGATCACGCCCTTACGGTTCTCCGCCGGCAGGGCGGAGTCGGTGAGGGCCTCCCGCAGTGGCCCATTCGTTTCCATGTCCCGGGCGAAGGCGAAGATCTCGTCCTCGACCTTGCCCAGGGCGCCCTCTGCTTCGGCGATGCAGAGCACCGCTTCGGCGTAGCCGGCGACCATCGACTCCTTGGTCAACTCAGCTCCCGTTCCCGTTGGATGCCACCTGATCGATGTACTCGTCGATCAAGCGCTCGTGTGTGGACTTGTCCAGGGACTGACCCACCACGCGGCCGGCTAGCTCAACGGCGATATCGCCGACCTGCGTCCGCAGTTCGGCGAAGACGCGGTCGCGTTCGGCGCGGATCTCCTCCTGGGCATGGGCAACGGTCGCCTGAGACTCCTGTTCGGCTTTCGCCTGGATGTCACGGCGGAGCTGGTCGGCGGTCTTACGAGCCTCCTCGATGATGCGGTTGGATTCGTCACGGGCGCCCGCGAGACTCGCGCGGTACTCCGCAAGGACCTGATCGGCTTCGCTGCGCGTCGATTCAGCCTTCTCCATCTCGCCTCGGATCAGCAGGCTGCGGTCCGCCAGCACCTGCTTGAACCGCGGGAGGACCCACTTGAGCATGAAGAAGAACAGGATCGTGAAGGCGATGAGGCCAACGATGAGCTCGCTTACCTGCGGGTATAGGTCCTTCGACTCGGAAACCTTCACGGCCTCGGCCAGGACCCCAACGATGGGCATATCCACTGGGTTCCTCCTAGATGATGAACGAGAACGCGATGCCGAATAGGGCGAGCGCCTCGATCAAGCCGATGCCGATGAACATCGTGGTTCGGACCTGGTCCGCGTACTCGGGTTGGCGAGCCATAGCTTCGACGGACTTGCCGATGAGGATACCCAACCCGATCCCAGGCCCGATGGCTGCGAGTCCGATGACAAGTCCCTTACCGACGGTCTTCAGCCCGTCGAGGTTTCCCGTGACCTGAGCCAGGAGATGAAACATATTCGAAGCCTCCCTTACCTAGTGTTCCTCTGCTAGAACGCCGCCGATGTAGGAGGCGGTGAGCATCGCGAAGATGAAAGCCTGCAGCAACGCAACGAAGATCTCGAATGCGACCAGGATCAGAGCCAGCGGCGCGGAAACCGCCATCAAGGCCCACGTCTTAGGTCCATCCTTCAGGAAGAAGACGTTTCCCAGGAAGAAGATCGAGAGAAGGAAATGGCCTGCGATGAAGTTGGCCGCGAGACGAACCGTCAACGTGATCGGCCGGATGATGATGTTCGAGATGAACTCGATGACCATCAGTAGCGAGTACCGGAGCCAGCCAGGGGCCGCTGCGATGATGCAGGTGAACTTCAGATACCCAAGGAACCCGTGTTTCCGGATGCCGGCCACGTTATAGGTCACCCACACGATCAACGCCATGACCAGTGGGTATGCCACCCGGCTGTTCGCCGAGAAGTTCACCAGCGGGACGACCTCAAAGAAGTTCCCCACCAAGATGAAGAAGAAGAGTGTGGCCAGGAACGCCATGTACTTGTCGGCGTCCTGTCCGAGCATGGGCAGCGCGATCTGTTCGCGCACGAAGCCGAGCCCCATCTCCATCAACGCCTGGAACTTGCCCGGAACGACCGACGGTCGGAAGAACGCGAGCACGAACAGGAGGATGAACACGAGCATCGAAGCCAGGACGAGTGCCGTCACGAAGTTGAAACACGCGTCGATGCCGAAGATCTTGCCGCCGAAGAAGCAACCGAAGACGAAGTCCTTGGTAGAGGGCGGTACGAAGATCGCTGTGAGCACCCCCAGCATCACGCGGTTCCCTCACGGAAGTACCAGAGATCTGATTGCAGTCGCTTACCGGAGAGGATCTTCATCTCGAAGACCAGCAGGATCATCGTCGCCGGGACGAACGTGATAACGAAGGCCCGGGCAGAGAACCAGTGGAACGCGGTGAGGACGAGCATCGCGGCCGCGAAGACGATGAGCCTGGCTACGAACCCGCCCAACCCGACCGCATAGATGGCGATCGGCGAGATCTTCGCGGCCCAGGCCATGGAGAGCGCGTTCGCGATGAAATTTGCTGCCACAACGACAACCGCAAGGAGTGCGGAGAGGCCTTGATCGCGCCCACCCACAACAGCCGCGACCCCATAGGCGATAGCGGCGGCCACGGGGAAGAACGGGAGCGCGCGACGAACGAGTTCACGTTCCGGCTCAGCCCTGTTCACGAATCTCCCCCTCCGTAACGAACGTACACAGCGTAGATCCCCGCTATGCCACCGATGACGACGCCTATCCCCAGAAATACCTTGTGCGTCCCTGCCAGTCGATCGACCAGGTATCCGAGGCCTCCGAACACGAGCATCCCCGCGATCAGAGTCGACGTGATCGACCAACCGGCACCCATGCCGGCCCACGCATCATCGCGTCGTGGGTCGGTCGGCATCGGGCGGCAGTATAGCCGTGGCTCGTTCGGCCCGTCAACGTTTGATGAAGGGTGTTTCCGCAGGTCAGCGGCTGTTTTCTCGTGCGCTTGTGAAAACTTTCACGAACCGGGAAGGGGAGCGTCGTACGCCTCGGTCGGCACTGGGCGGCGGGCCGCAGTGGTTCTGGAGTGGTCGCCGATCGGCTAGTGCTGCGCTGCCATGAAGACGCTGGCTCCGCGATCAGCCGCTGCCTTGTCTTGTGCGAGCCGTTTCGCATCACGCTTCCCGGTGTAGATCGGGATCAGCGAGGCGAGCCCCGCGATGATCACGCCCCCAGCGAAGAGGAACGTTCCGATCACGTTGAAGTCGGGCGTGAGGCCCGTCTTGGCCGATCCGTTGATGAGCAGTGGAAAGGTGGTGGCGGATCCAGACACGAAATACGTGATGACGAAGTCATCCACCGAGAGCACGAACGAAAGGAGGAAGCCCGCCATCAGCGCTGGTAGAAGCAGGGGGAACGTGACTTTTCGAAACGTCGTTACGGGGTTCGCGAAGAGGTCCTGCGCCGCCTCTTCAAGCTGCGGGTTCAACCCGATCACCCGGGCCCGCACCGTCACGGCCACGAACGAGATCGAGAACATCACGTGTGAGATGACGATCGTGGTGGGGCCGATCGGGATGAATTTGAACACCGTTGCGAACATGGTCAGCAGCGAGGTGCCGAGCACGATCTCAGGTGAGGCGATGGCAAGGAATACAAGGTAGTTCACCGCGCCCGAACCGCGGAACCGGTAGCGCCCCAGGGCCAGGCCGAGAAGTGACCCGATCACCGTCGAGATCGCCGATGCGATGACCGCGATCTCCAGCGACAGCTTGATCGCCGAGATCAGCTGGGTGTTGGAGAAGATATTCGTGAAAGCCTTGGTACTGAAACCCACCCATCGCAGGTTGATGCGGCCAGGGGGGTCGTTGAAGGCGAAGACGATCATCACCACCACCGGGATCACCAGCCAAACCATTACCGTCGCAGTCAGCGCTGGCAGGAAATAGCTGGTCCACTTGCGACCGTGGCCGCGACGCGGAGGCTCGACAGCGGCGACTCCTGGGGCCTGTCCTACCGCGGTGGTCATCGTCCGGCCGCTTCCATGACGGCGTCGGTACCCAGAGCCCTGGCGTACAGACTTGCACCAAGGATCAGCACAGCCATCAATACGAACGAGAGCGCAGCACCGTGCGGATAGTCGAAGCTCTGGAGGAACTTGAGCTGGATGACCTGGCCGATCATCGTGTTGCGAGGACCCCCCAGGTAATTGAAGTTGACGAAGTCACCCACCGCTGGGACGAACGTCAACAAGAACGCGGCGAACACACCCGGGAGTGAGAGGGGCCACACCACCTTGCGGAAGGTGGTGTTGCGGTCGGCGTAGAGGTCACGGCCGGCCTCCAAGAGTCGCGGCTCGATGCGCTCCAGCGCCACGTAGAGGGGCAACACGGTGAACGGCAAGAAGTTATACGCGATGCCGAAGATCACCGCATATCCCGTACCCGTGATATGGAACGCGCTACTCACCAACCCAAGCCGGTTCAACGTCCCTACCACGATGCCTTTGTCCGACAGCAGGAAGGCCCACTGGAAGGTCCGCAGGACGAACGACACGAAGAACGGCACCAGGAGCAAGAGGAGGAACACGTTCTTCCGTTTCCCTCCGTAGAAGGAGATCCAGTACGCCACGGGATATCCAAGGAGCAACGTGATGATCGTCGCAGCAAGGGCGTATTCCACGGACCGGATCAACAGTGGCCCGTAGATACTGAGCATGGTCGAGTAGTTATTCCACTGCCAGGCGAAGTGCATCGTGGGGCCTAGCGTGCCCGTGTAGAGGGACACGGTGAACATGTAGATGGTCGGCAGCAGGAAGAAGATCAACAGCCAGAACGTGGCGGGCCCGGCCAGCAGATACGGCACCGATGCCTTCCGCTTATTCGTCTTTCGACGCTCCGGCGCCCCCGCGCTTCCGAACTCGAAGCCAGCCTTCAGTATCTGGTCGATATTGGGGACGCCGGAACCGCTCATTCCACCTCTTCCGTGCTAGTTCCGGCGATCATCCGCCTTGGTAGACGGCCTCGAACAGCGTGTTCCACTGCAGCTGCTCGTCATCGGTCAGGACCCGGTAGGTGTGGAGTCGCGAGATCAAGTCAGCCGACGGGAAGACCAGCTCGCTCTTCGCGGTGTTCGGGTCCGTCTTCGCGATGATGGCCTGCGAAGCCGGGACAGGGCAGATGTAGCCGTTGTATATCTCGATGAGGGCCTGGATGTCCGGCTTGTAGACGTAGTCCATGAGCGTGATGGCGTCCACCGGGTTCTGCACGCCGATCGGGATACACATGTTGTCGGTCCAGATGATCGCCCCTTCATCGGGCACCGTGAACTGGAGGCCGTCGGCGGCACCGGAGAGATTGGACTGGAAGATGTCGCCGGACCAACCCATGGTGATCGCGACATCGCCGTTGTTGAGCGCGTTGATGTAGTTCTGCTCGTAATACTGGCGTACGTTCGGCCTCTGCGCGATGAGCTTGTCGGCCGCCTTCTGCCAGTCGTCCGGCGTGGAGTCCTCCGGGTTCACCCCGAGGCTCAGCAGCGTGAAGTTCGGCAGGTCCTGGTTGTCACCGAACATCCCAACCTTGCCGGCGAACACCGGGTCGAAGAGGTCCTCGATAGAGGTGACGGTGGGCTTACTGGGGCGTAGTGCCGCCACTTGCTTGGGGTCCCAGCCGATACCGGTGAGCCCCGACTGCCACGCCATGGTCAGCTTGTTCCCCGGGTCGTAGGAAGGATCCTTCACCGCATCGCCCGCGTTCGCATCGAAGTTGGGACGCATATCCGTGGGCAGCGGCACCAGGTAATCGGACTGGACGAGCTTCGTCAGGGTCTCACCGTTCGTGATGACGATGATGTCCCATCCGGTGGGCTCCTGGTTCGCAAGTTGCGGCTGGATCTTGCCGAGGAACGAGGAGTTAGCCTGGATGACTTCTCGGTAGTTGACCTCGATGTTGGTGTCTGCCGTGAACTGGTCGAGCGAGGGGTGGGTGATCTGGCCGCTCGCGTCCTTAGCCTTGTCGATGTAGTACGGCCAGTTCGCGAAGTTCACGATGCCGTTCTGCTTTCCGGAGAATAGGTCGCCGCCGGCCGGGCCGCCGCCGGGCTGCACGGCGCTGCTGCCCTTGCTACTGCATGCAGCGAGGATCGAGGACATCGACAGCGCTCCGGCCCCGATCCCCGCGTACTTGAAGACATCGCGTCGCGAGAGACGCTTCATCGTGATGCCTCGGACGAAGGACGGGTCTTTGAATAGATCGTCGTTCCGATCGGTCATTCTTCTTCCTCCTCTAGCGATAGCGGAGAAGCCGACGGCTCCACCACGAATGTGTGCTCTGGCAACCATTCCAACCGAACCTTCTGCCCCGGCTGGGGTCGCGTTTCCGCGGTGCCCAGGTTCTGCTCATAGACGGTCAAAGACACGCCCCCTGGGCCGTCGACCTTGTACTGGTAGTTGACACCGATGTAGGTGGACATCCGCAGGAGGCCCGTCACAGAGTTCTTCTCGGGCGGTGGGTTCCCGTCGTCTGCGACGATGCGGATCTTCTCCGGACGAACCCCAACCTTGACGCTGGGGCCTATCCCCTGGGCGATGCGCGAGGTACTGGCATACATCACGCCGCCGGTATCCAGCAGGATAGAAGTCAGACCGTTCGCCGCCTCTTTGATCTCGCCGTCCAGCATGTTCGACGCTCCGAGGAAACCTGCGACGAACTCGGTGGCCGGGCTCTCGTACACCTCTTCAGGACCGCCGATCTGTTCGATCTTCCCGTGGCGCATGACGGCGAATCGATCCGACATCGTCATGGCCTCTTCCTGGTCGTGCGTCACATAGATGAACGTGATCCCTACCTCTTGCTGGATACGTTTGAGCTCCAACTGCATCTGCTTGCGAAGTTTGAGGTCCAAGGCCCCGAGAGGCTCGTCCAGCAGGAGGACCTTCGGGTGATTGACCAGAGCCCGGGCTAACGCGACGCGCTGTTGCTGGCCGCCTGACATCTGCGGCGGCTTCCGACGCTCGAACCCCACCAGGTCCACCAGCTTCATAGAGTCGCGCACCCGCTTGTCCACTTCGTCCTTCGCGACCTTCTTACGCCGCAAACCGAACGCCACGTTCTCGTAGACGTCCAGATGCGGGAAGAGGGCGTAAGACTGGAACACCGTGTTCACGTCTCGCTTGTACGGCGGGAGGTCGGTCACGTCCCGACCGCCGAGGAAGACGGTCCCGAAGGTCGGCTCTTCGAATCCGCCGATCATCCGAAGGGTCGTGGTCTTCCCACAACCCGAGGGGCCCAACATCGAGAAGAATTCGCCCTCTTGGATATCAAGGGATAGATCGTCCACCGCGGCCGCGTCACCGAACAGTTTGGAAACGCGGTCAAGGCGCACATCAACTTCCGGCACGGTCACCCCCTGTAGCCCACTTGCGGCGGCATGATGCCACACGGCGGCGGCGATTATCGCCTTCTCTCGCGATGGACGAACCCCCGAGAGTGGACACCCATCTTTCACTACTTGTACGGAACGGACAAGGGGGAAGGTTGGTGCGGGCTAGCGCATCACCCCCCAGCGTGGACATCTCGGCCTCCCCCCGTGGCTGACGGTGGTGCTCCCCCCTTGCGTTCAGCCAAGCGTGGCAGGGCTGTGACGAGGAACAACGTCACCGCCGCGATCATCACGAACCCCACGATCGCGCGACCGTTGATGAACCCTACGGCCAATCCACTCACGGCGATGAGGCCGGTCCAAAGGTACATGAGGAGGACGGCCTGTCGATGGGAGTGCCCGATGTCCATCAGTCGATGATGCAGATGCTCCTTGTCGGCATGGCCTATGCCCTGCCCCCGGCGTCCCCGCCTGATGATCGCCAGGACAACGTCCAGGAACGGCACGAACAGCACCAGCAGGGGCGTCAAGATGGGGATCGCCAGGACGGAGAGATCGCCTCCCGAGGGAGGCACCCCATTACGCGCCGCCCCCGAGATGGTCGCGATCGCGATCAACATCCCCAGCAGCATCGCACCCGTGTCCCCCATGAAGATCTTGGCTGGGTGGAAGTTCCATGGCAGGAACCCCACGCAGACCCCTGCCGCGATGGCCGAGAGCAGGGCCGCGGAGGAGGCCTGTTGGAACGTTCCGGGACTGCGCACTGTGTAGACGAAGAACGCGATCGATGCGATCCCCATCATCCCGGCGGCCAACCCATCAAGCCCATCCATCAGATTGACCGCGTTGCAGACCGCAACTACCCAGGCGATGGTGAGTGGAACAGCCAGATCCGGACTCACATTGACGAGCCCGATGCCTGTGCCCGGCAGCCAGAAGTAGACCACCTGTACACCAACAAGGACCAGGACACCACCGATAAAGATCTGGGCAGTGAGCTTCGCCAAGGCGCTGGTCCCACGCTTGTCGTCGATAACGCCAAGCCCGACCATGAGGGTGCAGGTCACGAGTGCGGCCAGCGGCTCCGCACTGCCATGGTTCATCTCCCCGAAGAACGGAAGGTATCGCGAGACGCCCAGTGCCACCAGGACCCCCGCGAACATCGCCAATCCGCCCATCGTGGGAGCAGCAACCGGGTGCACCTTTCGGTCCGAAGGTTGGTCTATGGCGCCCCACCGTAGGGCCAGCCGACGAACCACTGGCGTGGCTAGGAAGGTGGTGACGGCAGCGGCGAGGAATACAACGAGGTAGGCGATCACGCTAGGGGAAGTGTGCGGGCCCGGTTGCCGGACGGCAACCGGGCCCGCTGAGCGGAGTGGTCCAGGGCCGGCCCCCGGTTCCCGTGGGCCTACGCGTAGACCGGGAAACGTGCCATGAGTTCGCGGACCTGGGCTCGGGCTTTCTGCTTGATCCCAGCGTCATCGGGATTCTTCAGCGCCGTCCCGATGATCCCCGCGATCTCGTGCATCTCGGGCTCGTCCATGCCAAGCGTCGACACCCCGGGCGTGCCGATCCGGATACCCGAGGGAGCGGAAGGTGGGTTCGGGTCATAGGGGATCTGGTTCTTATTGAGCGCGATCCCCACTTCGTCGCACACGCGCTCGGCATCCTTCCCGCTGACCCCCACCGGACGGGTGTCCACGAGCATCAGGTGGGAGTCGGTGCCGCCCGAGACGATCCTGAATCCTTCCTCGCCGAGGGCAGCGGCCAACGCACGCGCATCCCGTACCGTTCGAGCCGCGTAGTCCTTGAACTCCGGCATGCTCGCTTCCTTCAGCGCTACCGCCTTTCCCGCGATGCAGTGCTCCAGCGGGCCGCCTTGCATCATCGGGAACACGGCCTTGTCGATCGCCTTGGCATGCTCTTGCTTGCAGACGATCATGGCGCCACGCGGACCACGGAGAGCCTTATGCGTGGTGAACGTGACCACATCGGCGTGGGGAACCGGGTTCGGGTAGGCACCTCCTGCTACCAGTCCGATGAAGTGCGATGCGTCTACCCACAGGAGCGCGCCGACCTCGTCCGCGATCTCACGGAACGCCGCGAAGTCGATCGAGCGCGGGTACGCGGTGTAGCCGGAGAGGATGATCTTCGGTCGATGCTCCTTCGCGAGGTCACGGATCCGGTCCATGTCCAGCTGTTCGGTCTCCCGGTCCACCTCATACCCGACGAAGTTGAACCACATCCCGGACACGTTCACGGGTGACCCGTGGGTGAGGTGGCCTCCATGGGCAAGAACCATCCCAAGCACCTTGTCGTCGCTCTTGGGCTCAAGGAACGCCCCGAAGACGGCCATGTTCGCCTGCGCCCCCGCATGCGGCTGGACATTCACGTGATCGGCGCCGAAAAGCACCTTGGCGCGATCGATGGCCAGCTGCTCGGTGATGTCGACGAACTCGCACCCGCCGTAGTAGCGACGGCCTGGATAGCCCTCCGCGTACTTGTTGTTCATCGACGAGCCGACAGCAGCCAACACAGCCGGGCTCGCGTAGTTCTCAGAGGCGATGAGTCGCAGGTTCGTGCGTTCGCGATCAAGCTCCCCGGCGATCGCGTTGGCGACTTCGGGGTCGGTGGCCTTCAATGCTTCCCAGTCCGCTGCGTACTCCCTCATCGTTCTGCCCTTTCTGTGGGATCCATCAGGTCGCGTGGAGCTGCCCGTCCGAGCGGCACAACTACTCGTTGCATCAGCCGCCCTCCCCCAGGGTGCTGGTGGGAACCGGGGTCTTTCCGAAGAGCCCATCGACCAGTCGCTGGCTCCAGGTATCGAGCTCCCACGCTATCGCGCGGTATGCCTCCAGTGGCTGACCCAGCGGGTCCGCGACGTCCTCGTCCAGCGGGTTCCCCGCGAACCCGGCAGCGCGGGCCTCACTCGCCTGCCCGACCCGATCTCGGAGACCCTCCGGGCCCCCTTCGCCCGCGGATGGCAACGCGTCGAGCAGGCGGACTGCCTCCTTCAGCGTGAACACCTTCTGCTGGGCGGTCGAACGCGCCCGCAGGATCGCTTCCCGGTGCTCTCCCGCCATGCACAAGATCAGATCTGCGCGTTCAACCATCGGGGGAACCAGCTTCCGAGCTAGGTGCCCGGAGATATCTATCTCCCGCTCCAGGGCCGCTTGCACAGACTCGGCCATAGCCGGCGACCCTTCCCAGCCGGCGGTTCCTGCCGAAGAGACCATCGGCGCCGCACCTCCGAATCGACGATTCAGGATGCCGCGAAGGAACCCTTCCGCGAGAGGGGAACGGCAGATGTTGCCGGTGCAGACGACGAGAACGGAGGTCATGGCGAGGGCCGCGAGTCTAGCAGTGGCCCCTCTCCCGCCAGAAATCGAGCGACGTCTGCGTCCGAAACAGCGCCGACGCGCAAGATCAGTGGCTCCACGCGAGTGAGATCCACGACCGTGGAGGCAACTCCGGCGGGCCGTGCGTCCTGGCACAGATACACGGCAACGTCATCATCGAACTCCGCCGTCAGCGCCTCGGCATCCTCGAGCGGTGGCTTCCCCGATCGATTGGCGCTGGTCACCGCCAGCGGACCTGATAGGGCGAGAAGGGCTAACGCCAGCGGATGCTTGGGGACCCGAACAGCCACGGTTCGCCCATCTCCTCCGATCTTCCAGCCGTAGGACTCCGCTGCTCGCGGCAAGACAAGGGTGATCGGTCCCGGCCAGGCCTGCGCGAGCAGCTCGGCCCGTTCGTCGAACTCCCCGACGTGGTGAGCCGCAGCCAGGGAATCGGCGAGCACGGGGATGGGCAGGTCATAGGATCTGCCCTTAGCCGTGAAGAGCCTCTCGGTGGCCGCAGGGTCGTCGGGACGTGCAGCCAGTCCGTAGACCGTATCCGTCGGGAAGATCACCAGCTGGCCGCGGGCCAGAGCCTCGGCGGCCTCCTCGATCGGGTCAGTCACGGCTTCCTCCCCGACACCGCTCTGTCGCGCCCTGCCAGATCCTGGTGGACTTCCACCTGGCGCAGCCCTGCAGCCTTCGCGAGGGCAGCCACCTCCGGTCCTTGTTCGTCACCGATCTCCGTCACGAATAGTCCTCCCGGCCGGAGCCAGCAGGCAGCCTTCAGCACCGCACGTCGATGCATCGACATCCCCCCGAGGAGTGAATCCTGCGGGTCGGCTCGAACGTCCAGGGGGAGCTGGGAAAGCTCTTCCGGCTCCAGGTACGGGGGGTTCGTGATCAGCAGATCGATCGCGCCCTTCAACTCGGGCGGAACGGCTTCCCAAAGATCGCCGCTGATCACCACGACCTCCAACCCCAGATGTTCTGCATTGTCCGCTGCGAGTGACACGGCGTCCGCGGAGAGGTCGATGGCCCATACATGCGCGCCGGGGTGCTCGTCGGCGATGGCCAGGGCGATGGCTCCCGTGCCG
>JAYVBZ010000195.1:0-4827 GCA_043750215.1 Actinomycetota bacterium | reverse complement strand
GCGTGGATATGGATGTCCGGAGTGCGCGCTTTGATGGCGTCCAAGAGGTCTACGTAGAACGAACCGGGTAGGTCGGGATGGATCCCGCCCTGCATGCAGATCTCAGTGGCTCCCCACTCCCACGCTTCCTGCGCGCGGTCGGCCACCTCCGACAGGGTCAGGGTGTAGGACTCCGCATCAGCCTCGCGTTGCGCGAAGGCACAGAATCGACATCCCACGTAGCAGACGTTCGTGAAATTGATGTTGCGGTTGACGACGTAGGTGACCTCGTCGCCCACGGCCTCCTTCCGGAGTCCATCTGCGACCAAGCAGAGTTCTTCCAGGGCGGGACCTTCCGCGCGGAACAGGGACAGCGCCTCGGCATCGCTGAGCGCACGATGAGCCTCTGCCTTCTTGAGGGCTGCGCGGATCTCGGCGTCTACGAGCGGCGGGGCGGGGGCATCTGCATACCAGCGAGCCGCCGCATCGCTGCCTTCGAACGTGCCGTACACCTCATCACCGTCGCCCCGAATCCCGGCGTCGGATGCCTTGGCGAACGTCAGTTCGATCGTTCGCGGCTTCCATGTGACATCGGGATCCTGCCACGCAACGGGTTGCGGCTGTTGACCCTGCACTGCCAGACCATCTGGCCCAAGGAGCGCGTTCACCGGGGCGCGCATCTTCCCCGCGAGATACGGATCAGGCTTGGCGGCGAACGCAGGGTAGATCGTCAGGCGTTCGCGCAGCTGCTTCCCCCGCGAGGCCGTCGTAACGGTCAAGGCATCGATAGCGGGCCAAGGCCGCTCTGGATTCACGTGATCGGGCGTCACTGGACTCACACCGCCCCAGTCGTTGATCCCTGCATCCAGCAGACGAGCTTGTTGCGCTTGGTCAGACAGGTTGGGTGGAGCCTGGACACTCACATACGGCCCCATCAAGACCCTGGTGGCCGCGACAGCCGCGAGGAATTCTTCATCCGAGGGTTCCGGGGCGCCGTGCATGGCGGTCACGGGCTTCGCGCGGAAGTTCTGAACGATGACCTCTTGGATATGGCGATACCGGCGATGGAGATCGCGGATCGCCATGATGGTCTGGGCCCGCTCCAGGAACGTCTCCCCGATGCCGACGAGGATGCCGGTGGTGAACGGAACCGCCATCCGCCCCGCGTCCTCGATGGTCTGCAACCGCACAGCCGGGATCTTGTCCGGCGACCCGAAATGGGGGCCTCCTTTGGAGGCCAACCGGTCGCTCGTGGTTTCGAGCATGAGGCCCATCGAGGCGCTGACCTGCTTCAACCGGGCGATGGCCTCATAGGACATCACCCCCGGGTTGAGATGCGGAAGGAGGCCGGTTTCCTCGATCACGCGGATCGCCACGGCTCGGACGTAGTCCAACGTGGAGGAATACCCGCGCGCCGCCAACCATTCGGCCGCCTCCGGGTATCGGAGCTCAGGCTGATCCCCCAGCGTGAACAAGGCCTCTTTGCAGCCTGCCTCCCGCCCGCGCGAGGCGACCGCGACCACCTCTTCCGGGGTGAGGAACGGCGCGTCCAGCTTGGCCGGAGGCTTCGCGAACGTGCAGTAGTGGCAGTGGTCGCGACAGAGCATGGTGAGCGGGATGAACACCTTGCGTGAGTAGGTAACGGTGTCGCCGAACCCTCTATCGCGGAGGCCGGCCGCTATGAGTTGGAGTCGCTCGAGGTCAGGGCCGGCTGCGGAGAACAGGGCTTCGGCTTCTGGTTCGGACAGCGCCTTTCCGGCTTCAGCCCGCGCGAGCGCTCGTCGCACCTGTGGGGGCGTGGGCTGAGGCATGCGGCCGAGCCTACTACGCTGTACCGCTATGAAGGTCACGGCGTTGGCGGGTGGGATCGGAGCAGGGAAGTTCCTCCGCGGGTTGGTCCGCGCTGTGCCCCCGGAGGATGTGACGGTCATCGTGAACGTCGGCGATGACATCCAGATGCACGGGCTGCACATCTCGCCTGATCTGGATTCGGTCACCTACTGGCTGGGCGACGTGTTCGACCGTGATCGAGGCTGGGGCCGGCGGGGAGAGACGTTTCGCGCCACGGAAGAACTGGCGGCCTTCGACCCAGAGGCTGCCTGGTTCGGACTGGGAGATCTAGACCTTGCGACGCACCTGTTCCGAAGCAGGGAGCTTTCCGCAGGGAAGAGCTTGAGCCAGGTGACCCAACGGGTCTCTGCGAGGTTCGGGGTCACGGCACACCTGCTCCCCGCGACCGACGACACGTTGACCACGCGGATCGACGCGGTGGATCCGGCGACCGGCGACTCCCTTGACCTTCATTTCCAGGAGTACTGGGTACGGCGTCGCGCCGCCGACGGCGTGAAGGACATCCGGTTCGTCGGCGCAGGATCTGCTCGCCCCGCCCCCGGCGTCTTAGCCGCGATCGCAGAGGCAGACCTGGTGATCATCTGCCCGTCGAACCCGGTGGTCTCGATCGGCCCCGTGCTCGCCGTCCCCGGCGTGCGCCGGGCGGTGGCGGCGCGACGCACCGTGGTCACGGGAGTGTCGCCGATCGTTGGAGGGTCTCCGCTGGCAGGCATGGCCGACAAGCTCATGCCGGCAGTCGGGATGGAGGTGAGCGCGGCCGGCGTGGCGCGCGCGTACCGCGACATCCTGGGCGCATGGGTCATCGATGAAGCCGACCGAGGTCTCGAACCCATGATCCGCCGCGAGCTCGGCATCCCCGTGAGCGTCACCGACACCGTGATGCGGGATGACGAGGTCGCGGAGTCGCTCGCCCGCCTGACGCTCGACTCGGTGACGTAGTCGTGGACATCCTCGCGGTTCCCGGACTGCCCGAGATCGTTCCCGGCCAGGATCTCGCCGCTCTTCTGGCTGGCGCGCTCCGCTCCATGGACCCACGCGATGGCGATGTGCTCGTCGTTACCTCAAAGATCGTTTCGAAGGCCGAAGGTCGGCTGGTTCCGGGTTCGGACCGCGGGCGATGGATCGAGTCAGAGACGGTTCGCGTTGTCGCGCGCCGAGGTGAACTGGTGATCGCCGAAACGAGCCACGGATTCGTGTGTGCGAACGCGGGGGTTGATGCCTCAAACCTTGACGCCGGCACCATCGCGCTGCTGCCTGAGAACCCAGACGCGAGCGCCGAACAGCTCCGCGAAGCCCTGCTCCAGCGGCTGGGTGTGCACCTCGGCATCGTCATCACCGACACGTTCGGGCGTCCATGGCGCAACGGCGTGGTCAACATCGCGATCGGATCAGCCGGCCTCCCGTCGGTGGTAGACCTGCGGGGAACCCCGGACCACAACGGCCGCCCCCTGGAGATGACGTTGGTCGCCTTCGCGGACGAGCTTGCCGCGGCCAGCGGATTGGTCATGCCGAAAGCGGGACGGATCCCCGCCGCGCTCATCCGCGGGATCGAATATCCCGCGAACGCGCCCGACACTCCCGCACGCGCCCTGGTTCGTCCGCCCGACGAGGATCTCTTCAGAGCCTCCCCACTCCAGGCGATCCATGACCGACGGACCGTGCGGACGTTCGGTGAAGGCTCGGTGTCGCGAGAGGTGCTCTCCTCCGCCATCGAGGCAGCCTGCACCGCCCCCGCTCCCCACCACACCCGGCCCTGGCGGTTCGTCGTGCTGGAATCCTCAGCAGCGCGGCATCATCTGCTCAGCGCGATCGCCGAGGCGTGGCGCGCGGACCTGCGGGACGATGGCACCCCTCCGGACGCTGTCGAACGCAGGATCGCGCGTAGTGAGGCCGTGCTCGGCGCGGCGCCGGTACTCATCGTCCCGTTCGTGAGATTCACGGGCGCGCATCCATATCCCGACGTCGAGCGCAGCGGTGCTGAGCGCGACATGTTCCTGCTCTCGGGAGGGGCCGCGATCCAGAGCCTGCTCCTGGGCCTCAACGCGCAGAGTGTCGCCAGCTGCTGGATCAGTTCGACGCTCTTCTGCCAGGAGGAGACCCGCGAAGCGCTTGGGCTCGGGGACGAGTGGTTCGCACTCGGGACCGTGGCTGCGGGCCCGATGCCGAAGGGCGGAGCCTCCCGGCCCCGCCCTCCGTTGGAACTCGATGACTTCCTGAACTGGTCCTAGATCGCGCCGTGGACGAAGTACCACACGAAGATCGCCGACACGATCCACATGAGCGGGTGTACGTCCTTGCCCTTTCCGCGGAGTAGCGCGATAACCGAGTAACTGACGAACCCGGCCCCGACCCCGTTCGTGATGGAGTAGGTGAACGGCATCATCACCATGGTCAGCAGCACCGGGATCCCGATCCCGGCGTCGGACCACTCGATGTCTTTCGCGAGGGTCATCATGAAGTACCCCACGATGACGAGGGCAGGCGCCGTCGCCTCCGCCGGGATGATGCCCGCGATCGGCGAGAAGAACATCGCCACCAGGAACAGTGCGCCGGCGACCACCGCGGTGAGTCCGGTCCGGCCTCCTTCCGATACGCCGGAGGCGCTCTCGATGAAGGTCGTGTTCGACGAGGACGACGTCATGCCCCCAGCCACGGCCGCGAGCGAGTCAACCAGCAGGACCTTCTTGATGCCTGGCAACTTGCCTTCACCGTCGAGCATCTTGGCCTCGCCGCCGATCCCGATCACGGTGCCCATCGTGTCGAAGAAGTCCGACAGCGTCACCGCGATGACGGTCGCAAGCGCTGTCCACACCCCAAGCTTCGAGATGAACCCGAACGAGAACTTCCCGACCAGGGAGAAGTCCGGGGTGGCCACCACCTTGTGAGGCAGCGCGGCGATGCCGTCCCCCCACAGCGCCAAGTGCTTGATCTCATTGATGACCGTGGCCAGCACGGTGGTGGTGACGATGCCGATGAGCAGGGCACCCTTGGTCTTCC
>JAYVBZ010000194.1:0-2712 GCA_043750215.1 Actinomycetota bacterium | reverse complement strand
CCAAACGACGTGATCGATGACGTCAGCACTGGCACTGCGAGCTACTTCGAGATTCCGAAGAGCGCCGACGGCATCATCACCATGGTCTTGGTGCCGCATCAGAACGAGTCGCGGAACATACCGTTCACGATCGACCTGCGCGCACTCGACGTCCCGCCGACCGAATGGAGGATCACCCCATGAACGAACGCGACTTGAGCATGCTGGACCGCAACACCCTTCGGGCATGGCGTATCGGAAACCTCCTGACATGGGGCCTCGTCGGCATGGTCGCCGCCGGGCTCATCGCGACCCTAGCTTCGCGACTCTTCGTCGGCCTCGCCTCCTCCATCCACTCGGTCCATCTGCCCTTCGCAGCGGCGGTTCTTCCCGCCCTGGCTTTGGCGGGGGTCGTCGATGGGCTCATCGTGGGCTCGAAGGTCTATCGATCACCGGTCTTGGTGTCGCTCGGGGTCTTCGCGATCCCGGGGGTCGTGGGCCTTCTGGCACTCGCCGGGGGACGACTGAACGGCGCTGAGCCGCTCGCGCTCCTCCTCGCACCCGGCATCATCGCGGTGGTGGCGGCCATCGTGGCGACGATGGTCTGGCGTCGACGCCCGGCCGCCCTTCGGCGTGGCCCGTCCGTCCAGGCACCGGCAGCGTCGGGGCAGCCGCAACCGACCCCCTAGGCCGCTCGCGGTAGCCTCACCCCGTGCGCATCGACATCTTCACGATCTTTCCGGGCATCGTCAGTGGGCCCTTGGGGGAGAGCCTCCTGGGCAAGGCGATCGCAGACGGGCTGATCGACGTCCGCGTCCATGACATCAGGGACTGGACCACGGACAAACACCGGAGCGTCGACGACGGATCCTTCGGTGGTGGGCCAGGGATGGTCATGAAACCGGAACCCATCTTCGCGGCCGTCGAGTCACTCGACCCCGATCGCGGCCGGGTGTTGTTGCTATCACCGGCCGGGAGTCCACTCGACCGTGACCTGGTCAATGAGCTGGCGACGGAGCCGCATCTCACCCTTATCTGTGGCCGGTACGAAGGTGTAGACGAGCGCGTGACGGACGGCCTACCCGCAGAGGAGCTCTCCATCGGCGACTACGTGTTGTCCGGCGGCGAACTGCCCGCCCTCGTGGTGCTCGAAGCGGTCACGCGGCTGCTCCCCGGCGTTATCGGCAAAGAGGAATCTCACGAACAGGATTCGTTCGAGCGGGGGATCCTCGATCACCCGCACTACACGCGCCCGCGCGAGTTCCGGGGCATGGAGGTTCCCGAGGTCTTGGTATCGGGTGATCACGCCCGCATCGAACGCTGGCGCCGGGAGGCAGCCGAAGCCAAGACTCGGCGGAACCGGCCGGACCTGCTGGACTAGTCCCGCCCGCGGGATGTCACGGAAGCGCTGGTAGCATCTACAACCGTTGCCATGAATAAGACCGATCTGATCGAAAAAGCCTATCTCCGCACGGATATCCCCGAGTTTCGGCCTGGGGACAACGTGAAGGTGCATGTTCGCGTGACAGAAGGCACCCGCGAACGTGTGCAGGTATTCCAGGGCGTGGTCATCCGCCGCCAGAACGGCGGCCTACGAGAGACCTTTACGGTTCGCAAGATCTCCTTCGGAGTTGGGGTGGAGCGGACGTTCCCGGTCCACTCGCCATCCATCGCCCAGCTCGAGCTGGTCAGTCGCGGCGCGGTTCGCCGGGCCAAGCTCTACTACCTGCGCGAGCTGCGGGGCAAGAAGGCTCGCATCAAGGAGCGACGTATCGACGACGTGAAGCTGGCCGCCATGGCGGCTGCTGCCGAAGAAGCCCGCGCTGCGGCAACCGAGGCGGCCGATGCTGAAGGGAACGAGGCCGGCGAAGCTCAGGGAGCGGATGAGGCCGAGGCGCCCGAGATGACGGCGACCGACGACGCAGCCGAAGGCACCGAGACCGCGGAGCAAGAGGTGTCCGGGGACGCCGAGGAGAAGGCCGAGGCCTAGCTCCGTGGCCGACCGGCCAGACGCGGCATCCAACCGATCCCAGAAGAAGAGCGGTTGGCGCGAGATCCCACTTCTTCTCGCGGTGGCGATCGTCATCGTCATCGTCATCAAGACGTTCGTGGTGCAAGCCTTCTGGATCCCGTCGACTTCGATGGTTCCTACCTTGCAGAAGGGCGATCGCATCATCGTGTGTCGCTTCTGCTACTGGGTCGACGACATATCCCGAGGAGACGTCATCGTGTTCTCGAACCCCCACCCGACCCAAGAGCCGGACAGAGGGATCATCGGTGGATTCGTTCATTGGCTGGGACAGGGGACCGGGCTGGGTTCGGGCGGACAGACCGACTACATCAAGCGGGTGATCGGACTCCCCGGCGACGTGATCGAGATCAGGGCCGGCGCGCTGTACGTGAGTGGCCACCTGACCTCGGAGCCGTACCTGAACCCCGTGGATCCGGACACTCGCTCCTTCGGCCCCGTGACCGTTCCTCCCGGGGATCTCTTCGTGATGGGGGACAATCGGTCGCACTCGGGAGACTCGAGGTTCCCTCCCGGCGAGGGATTGGGTTGGGTCCCCGAGCGAACCGTCATCGGTCAAGCATTCGTGCGTATCTGGCCGCCGTCCCGCGTGGGAGGTGTGGGCTGAATCTCGATCGGTATGAAGGGCTCCTGCGCGATCAGGGGTTCACACGCATCGCGGGCGCCGACGAAGCGGGCCGCGGGGCACTCGCTGGCCCCCTGGT
>JAYVBZ010000193.1:0-2147 GCA_043750215.1 Actinomycetota bacterium | reverse complement strand
CCGCCGAAGAGATTGCCGAACCGGGTCACACACGCCGGCGTACCGAACGAGTACATGTACGCCTGCGTGATGAGGTCGGCGCAGGTCTTCGACACGTCGTAGGGGTGGCGGCCGGCCAGCGGCGCGTCCTCGTCGTAGGGCAAGGTCGAGTGCGCGCCGTAGGCCTTGTCGCTGGAGGCGACCACGATGGCCTCCACCATGGGCGAGCGGCGGCTCGCCTCCAACATCTGCCACGTGCCCCTGGTGTTCGCTTCGAACGTCGACAAGGGGTTCCGGTTGGCCACACCCACGATCGTCTGCGCGGCCAGGTGGAACACGGTCCGGACTTCATACTCGCCGAGCGTGCGCTCCAGCAACTCGTAGTCCTCCACTGCGCCCCACACCACATCGATCCGATCGACCAGGCCCTCGGAGATCAGACGGCTTCGCGGCACGCTGTCTCGCACCAGACCGACAACCTCGGCCTCCTCGGCCACCAGCTTCTCCGTCAGCCAGGAGCCGAGCAGGCCGGTGCACCCTGTCACGAGCACACGTCGATCCCGCCAGTAGTCGCTCACCCGGTAGCGCCCCCGCTCATCCGTCCCACCGTTTCCATGGCGGCGCGTCGTTCCAGAGGCTCTGGAGGTAATTGTAGTCACGAGGGGTGTCCATGCACTGCCAGAATCCGGCGTGTTGGTAGACCATGAGCTGGCCCTCCTTCGTCAAGCGCTCCAACGGCTCGTGCTCGAGCACGCAGGCATCGCCCGAGTCCAGGTAGTCGAAGAAGGACCGTTCGAACACGAAGTAACCGCCGTTGATCTGCATGCTCGACGCAGCCGGCTTCTCGGCGAACCCGACCACTTGGGCGTTCTCGATCGCCAGCTCGCCGTAGCGTGACGGCGGAGCGACGCCCGTTACGGTTCCAACTCTCCCGTGTGATTCGTGAAAGGCCAGCAGCGCGCGGATATCGATGTCCGACACGGCGTCGCCGTAGGTGACCATGAAGCGGTCGCCTGTGATGTAAGGCTCGACGCGCTTCACGCGCGCTCCGGTCATCGCGTTCGCCCCGGTCTCCACCAACGTCACCTTCCAGTCCTCGAGCGGGGCCGGCGGGGTGTGGATCTCCACAGAGCCATCGGCGAAGTCGACGGTGAAGTCGCCGACCAGGTGACGGTAGTCGAGGAAGTATCGCCGTATGACGTCGCTCCCGTTCCCCAGGCAGAGCACGAACTCATTGAAACCCTGGGCGGCGTAGATCTTCATGATGTGCCAGAGGATGGGACGGCCCCCGATGTCCAGCATCGGTTTCGGGATCAGCTCTGTCTGCTCACCCATGCGGGTGCCAAGCCCACCGCAGAGGATCACGACCTTCATCGCCGGCAGCCATCCAGACTTGGAGTCACGACGGCACAGACAAGCGCGTTGGTGACTGCGAACGAGTGCAGCATGGCTGGTAAGGATAGCTGCCCGAAGTGGCCGGGGAAAGCCGGTACCCACGATCTGGCTACCGTGGCGCTGGGGCGCAAGCCCCGATGATGAGGAACTACACCACTACGCGGGACGTGACTGAAATCGTTGTCTGACCCCGGCCGTATACTCCCGGCGTGGCCGTGCTAGGCGGGGAGCCAGCGGTGCCCTGTACCCGCAATCCGCTCTAGCGGGGCTGAATCCCCGTCCGAGGCCCGGATGGTCCGGGGCAGCCCTTGTCACGGAGCGTTGAAGGTCGGGTCCTACGCGACTCCAGACCGCGAACCCGGTCAGATCCGGAAGGAAGCAGCCGTAAGCGGAGCCTGGTGGGTGCCGTAGGGATGCCTGGCTGGAGCTCTCGTGGCGGGAAGCGCTCGAGTCGTTCGTGGTCGACGACGGGTGCACGGCCACACTTTGGTTAGGGTTGCAACAGCCGCGCCGGGCGGCGGGGAACAGGCGGGGAGCACGGTGGCCGAGGAGAAACCGCACCAAGCGTTGTACCGCCGGTACCGGCCGCAGACGCCCGCCGAGGTGATCGGCCAGGACCACGTGGTTCGCGCGCTCACGGGTTCGATCCGCGAGAATCGCCTGCACCACGCCTTTCTCTTCTGTGGCCCGCGCGGGACCGGCAAGACCTCGACCGCTCGCATCCTGGCCAAGATGGTCAATTGCGAGAACGGTCCCACCGCCGAACCCTGCGG
>JAYVBZ010000192.1:0-2342 GCA_043750215.1 Actinomycetota bacterium | reverse complement strand
CTCAGCCTGAGCCACGGCGAAGGCGCCCTGGTCTATGCTCCGGCACGTCAGGACTTAGACCAGACGCCGACGAAGGAGAAGTTATCTTGGCCGAGACAGTCAGCATCGGTTCGCAGTCGTACTTGAAGCGGAGCCCGCTCGGCGTGCTGGGACTGTCGATCATCACGCTGGGGATCTACTACTTCGTCTGGTACTACAAGATCAACGTCGAACTCAGACGGTACGAGCAGGACGACACCATGAGTCCCACGCGCTCGCTCATGGCCATGATCTTCGGATGGATCATCATCCTCCCGCCGTTCATCGCTATGTACAACACCGCCAAGCACGTGCACTCCGCCGAGGGGCGCGTAGGTGTCCAGCAACAGCTCGAGCCCGCACTTGTGATCGTGATCATGTTCGTCTTCTCGCTGGGCAATGTTGTCTACATCCAGGAACACATGAACCGGATCTGGGATCAAGCATCGGGTATGGGTGCGACGCCGGCTATGCCGCCGATGCCCGGCGCTCCGATCTAACCCAAGGCGCGCCGGGCAGGATTCGAACCTGCGACCTAGGGATTAGAAGTCCCTCGCTCTGTCCGGACTGAGCTACCGGCGCTCGAGATCGATGTTACCGCCCGGATATCCCACATCAGCGAACCCCCGCGTCCTATGCTCCCCGCGTCCCGTCGAAAGGGGAGGCCGCGATGTTAGCTGCGCTCGCGCAGACATATCAGACCAGTTCCGGAGGCTCGAGTACGGTCGTCATCTTCTATCTGGCGTTCATCGTCCTTGAGTTCGTCTCGTTCTGGAAGATCTTCGTGAAAGCGGGCCAACCCGGGTGGGCGGGCATCATCCCGTTCTACAACTGGTGGGTCATGCTGAAGATCGTCGGACGGCCGGGATGGTGGTTCATCCTCTTCCTCATCCCGCTCGTGAACATCGTGGTCTTGATCATCGTCTACAACGACCTGTCGAAGAGCTTCGGCAAGGGCGCGGGATTCACGGTGGGGATGATCCTCCTCGGGTTCATCTTCTTCCCGATCCTCGCGTTCGGCGACGCGCGCTACCTCGGATCGGCCGCCTCCGGCGGCTCAACGGGCGGGGGGATGGCCATCCCGCCACCACCACCGATGCCGGGCTAGCCGCGATCGGTTCACAGGCTGTGGAGCGCGCGATGGGGATCGCTCCCGCATAGTCGGCTTGGAAGGATGGACCGCTCGCGGACCTGACCCCCGGCGGTTGGGTGCCTCAGCCAGCGCCCGACGTTCGAGCCTTGTCCGCTCGCGCGTCCGCTCGCGCGGCCTCGCGTTCGTCGGTTCGCATCCAGTCCACAAGCACTGCCACCATCGCCGGGACGATGAAGAGCATGCCGGCGGACCACATGATCGCGCCCGCTAGGTGCTGGTCGGCGACCGCTGAAGTCCCGAGCAGCGGAGAAGTCGCCACGTACGGCAGGAAGATCGGCCGGTCCGACCCGTAGATGGCGAGTCCCAGGAACGTCATCGCGGGCATCACCAGGAAGAGCGAGAACAGTCGAGCTGGGTGCGATAGGCGGGACCGTCCAGGGTCGCTCCCAACGATAGGCCGCCAGAACAAGAGCGCGGTGAGCAGGTACGCCAGATGTTCGACGGCGTGCAGTGCGCTGTGGCGAAGCGTCGCGTCGTAGAACGCGGGCAGATGCGAGGCGTAGATCGTGCCCACGAACATCGCCCATCCGAGCCCTGGATGCGACAGGGCTCCGACGATCCGGCCGCGCACTAGTTCGAGCAGCCACTTCCTGCGGGCAGGCGTGACGGTCCTAGCTGCCAACGTCAGCGGGGCTCCGAGCAGGAGCAGTGGCGGAACGAACAACGTCAACAGGAGGTGCTGGACCATATGGACCGAGAGCAACAGCTCCGCATAGGCATCAAGCGGCGACACCAGGACGAACAGAAGCACCACGATCCCCGTCACGAACGAGCGCACCCTCCATTCCGGCCACCCGGCTCCCAAGGCGCGGAGGCGTCGGAGTGCCCGCAGGTACCACCAAAGTCCCACGCCGAGCCCTGCTACCGCTAACGGGTCGAAGACCCACGACTGCAGGATGACCATCGGGTCCGTCAGATCCGTCCCCGCGCTCGCGATCATGGCTCGCTCGCTAGCTTGACGCGACCACGGCAGGAGCGGGCGTTCCCTCTGTCCGAGCTCTGACTCGCAGCGGGAGCGGGCCGTCTACGGGCGCAGGGAGCACCAGCTCGAACAAGCTTCCGCGCCCTAGCGTGCTCGAGACGCACAGGGATCCGCCGTGTGCCTCGGCGATGGTCTTCGCGATGTCGAGTCCCAGACCGGCACCGCCTCGGTTCTGCCGGCGGCCGGTGT
>JAYVBZ010000191.1:0-4318 GCA_043750215.1 Actinomycetota bacterium | reverse complement strand
GTGATCCTTCGCGACGGGCATCGCTACGCGCTCCTCAAGGTCGCCGCGCTGGCGAAGATCGCCGATCTCTAGCCGCGGGGCGGATCCAAGAGCTCGCCTACGGCTCGATGCGCTTGATCGATCGCCGCATGGGCGAACGGCGTCCACCCGGCGTCGGCGTTGGCGATGGCGACGTTGCCGGCTCCCATCCGCGCGATCTCGTAGGGCGCACCCTCGTCCCTGCCCAGCAAGGGGTCCCCCGCGTAGGAGTACCCGTGTCCCCACCTGTTCACGGTGATGGCGGCGATATCCCGATCCGCCTCGAACCCACCGGGCGCGAGCATGCGCGTCAGCTCGTCTCGGATCTGCCATTCGAACTCCTCGAACGTCATCGCCAATAGTTGCTTGCGACCGGCGCGGTACCGTTCGCGCACCGTCCCGCCGTCCGGCTGCGCGGGAACGTGGACAAGGTGTAGGAGCATGGGTTCATCGGGCGTGCGAGGACAACGATACGTGCCAAGACTCACAGGATAGTCGAGCTTCAACCGTGAGAAGAACCCCATCGGATTGGTGATCTCATGGACGCCCAGACGCACCCACGGATGCCAATCGCGAACGGCAACCTTCGCGTACACCAGCGGCGCCTTCACGTTCTTCGACAACGCGGCCTGCTGCACCGCAGGGAGTTCGGGCATGATGTGGGGGATCATCATGTGGTACCCGGCCAGCACGCACTGTGTCGCAAGGACTCGGTGCAGACGCCCCCCGTTGATGTATCCGATGTCCACACCGCGATCCGAGTTCTGGACGCGCACCGCGGTACTTTCCAGGCGAAGCCGGGTCGCCTGATCCTTCCGGTCAAGGCGCGAGTAGTCGAACCGTGCCGTCACGATGTCCTCCATCGTGTCCCCGGGAGCAACGCTGGGGATGAGTTGGCGCACCATGAGTCGTGCGAGCGACGAGTTCCCGTCGGGGAAGTGGTAGATGTAGGGCTCGTCCATCTCCGCTGCGGCCACTCGGTCCACCGGTAGATCCAGCCCGGCGAACCCCGGATACCCCGTCTCCATCGCGTCGAGCGCGGACACGCGATCAACCCCGGCTGCGAAGAAATCGTGAGATCGACCCTGAAACGTGTTCGCCGCCTCATCGTCCAGACCCCAGTACTGCGTGATGTAGTCGCGGTAGCTGGTGCGGCCCAGCAGCGCCAGCGTGTCCGACGTGGAGAGCCCGCCTAGTGGATCACGAGGTGACGTGTAGAGATCGATCAGGGCTGCCTTCGCAGAAGAGGAGACCGGGAAATCGCCGATGAATCCGGTTGGCGAGCGCTGGTTCATCCCGTCCGCGGGGATATCATCGGCCACCATCCGCATCGGATCGCCGGGGACAAGTGTGTCCGCACCGAAAGCCTCTCGGGTGAAGAACACGCCGCGAGAGAGCCCGAGGCCCGGATACAGTTCGCGATCGAACGCCGTTTCGAAGCGCGTGATGTCCACACCGAGGGAGCGGATCAGTCCCTTGGCCACATCGCTGTAGAGCGCGGTTGGCGACTGGAGGGCCTCGCTCCCGCCGTAGCCGATAAGCAGGCGGTCCCCCACCAGGAACTCGTTGCGTTTGGCATGTCCGCCAAAGTCGTCGTGGTTATCCAACAGAAGGATCCGTGCCTCAGGCCTGCGTTGCCGATAGAACCACGCGGTGGCCAGGCCGCTGATGCCTGCCCCGACCACCACGAGATCGACGTGATCGGTCACCGAGACGTCGTCGATATCGAAGCGCTCGCCGTCACGGACCCGGTGCGCGGCATCGAAGGAACCAGGATGGCTCCCTCGCATCTTCATTCGCGCGGGTGGATAGGTACTCCCGTCCAGATAGTCGCGCCTGGTGACCTCCTCGAGCATCGGCGAATCCTAGCCCAGTGCGGACCTCGACGTTTAACCGCGGTTCGACGTGCCCGCTGTGAACACGTACCGTTTGCGCGCAGCCGAGACGAACAGGGAGCACGGTGGAACTGGACGAACGCAACCTCCGTTCCATGGCGGTCGGATGTTCGATCTTGGGCGCGGGTGGCGGCGGAGACACATCGGTGGGGCTCCTGGCAGCGCTCCAGGCGATCCAAGACTTCGGCCCCGTGACCGTGGTGGACCTGGACGACCTGGCCGATGACGCGCTGGTTATCCCCGGTGGCGGGATCGGAGCGCCGCTCGTGAGCATCGAGAAGCTAGACCGTGGCGACGAGATCCTGCGACTCCTCCCGGTGGTGGAGCGCCATCACGGCAAGCCCGTGAGCGCGATCATGGCGGCCGAGATCGGCGGCGGGAACGGGCTACTCCCCGTGGTCTGGTGCGCGCAAGCCCGGCTGCCGCTGGTCGACGCCGATGGGATGGGGCGCGCCTTCCCTGAAGTCCCGCAGATGGCCATGGAACTGGCGGGCATCTCACCCAGCCCGGCAGTGATGACGGATGAGCGTGGCAACGTCGTCCTCATCCAGGCCGCTGACGGACCGTGGCTGGAACGCTTGGAACGCGCGCTCTCCATCGAATTCGGTGGCCAGGCCCTTTCCACGGAGTACCACATGACGGCGCTGCAAGCGAGAACCGCCACGGTCCGAGGAACCGTAACCCTGGCCATCGCGATCGGCCGGGCTGTGCTCGAGGCGCCCGAGGATGCCGTGGCATCACTCGTCGACACGATCAACGCCACCGCGCTCATCGAAGGGAAGATCACCGACGTCGACCAGCGTGTGGCGGACGGCTTCGTGAAAGGCACGGTTCAGATCGATGGCGTTGGCGTGGCCGCGGGTCGTTCTGTCCGACTCGATATCCAGAACGAGAATCTAGTGGCCACCGAGGACGGGCGGGTGCTCGCCTGCGTCCCGGACATCATCACGGTCGTGGATACCCATACCGGCCGCGCGATCCACACCGAACGGTTGCGCTATGGCCAGCGAGTCACGGTTATCGCGTTCCCGTGCGATCCGGTCTGGCGAAGCCCGAAGGGTTTGGCGCTCGCCGGACCCCGAGCATTCGGATACGACATCGAGTTCGTTGCGGTGGAAGACCTCCATGCCTAAGACCGTTGCCCGGCTGGGGATCGACGTGGGTGGGACCAATACGGACGCCGTGGTGATGGATGGCGAAGACCACCTCCTTGCCAGCGTGAAGGTGGCCACCACGGCCGATGTGACCGGCGGCATCCGGTCGGCCATCGCCGCGGTCACAGATCAGCTGGGGAACGGCCGAAGCCGGATCACACACGCGATGCTCGGCACCACCCACAGCACCAACGCCGTGCTCGAACGTCGGGATCTCCGGCGCGTCGCCACGATCAGGATCGGCGCGCCCGCGACCCTGTCGGTCCGGCCTCTCTTCGGCTGGCCCGAGGATCTGCGTCAGGTCATATCCGCCGGCGCGACCATCGTCGAAGGTGGGTTCGAGTTCGACGGTCGACCGATCGTGCCGCTGGACACGGATGCGATCGGGCAGTTCGCCGCGTCGATGGCCGGCGTGGCCGAAGCGATCGCCGTGGTGAGCGTATTCGCGCCGGTGTCTGCCGAGCACGAACTGATCGCCCAGGAGATCATCGCCTCCGAGCTCGGTGACATCCATGTTTCGATGAGCCACCAGGTGGGGCAGCTCGGCCTCCTTGAACGCGAGAACGCCACCGTGCTGAACGCGGCACTCACCGGTGTCGCGCACCACGTCGCGCAGGCGTTCACCCAAGCCCTGTCCGATCATGCGTTGGAACCGGTGACGTTCTTCGCGCAGAACGACGGCACCCTCATGGCCCTCTCCTACGCAGAACGCTTCCCTGTGCTCACCATCGGGAGCGGTCCGGCCAACTCGCTCCGGGGCGCGGCGTTCCTGACCGGCCTCACCGACGCCATCGTGGTCGATGTTGGCGGGACATCATCCGACGTCGGCGTGCTTGCCAGTGGCTTCCCTCGAGAGTCCAATGCCGGCGTCGAGATCGGAGGTATCAGCACCAACTTCAGGATGCCGGACCTGGTGACCATCGCTCTGGGCGGAGGCACGGTCATCGGGGGTAGCCCCGGATCGATCACGCTCGGGCCCCGAAGCGTCGGCTACCGCATCAGGGAAGAGGCGTTGGTCCACGGCGGGTCGACGCCCACACTCACGGATGCCTCGGCCGCCGCCGGCTCCTTGGAATCGGGCGAGCCCTCCCGAGCGGAGGCGTTCGGACCGCTGCTCCGCGAAGCGTTGGCACAGGCGCACGGGATGCTTGCCGAAGCCGTTGACCGGGTGAAGACCTCGCGCGAAGATCGCCCTCTCATCGCGGTCGGGGGAGGCAGCCACCTGATCCCCGACTCGGTTCCGGGAGTCAG
>JAYVBZ010000190.1:0-3273 GCA_043750215.1 Actinomycetota bacterium | reverse complement strand
ACGGCGACCTTCACCCCCGCGGCCCGAGCCTCGCGAACGACGTCGGCATAGCCATCCGCCGGAGCTCCCGGCGGGATCGAGCCGCTGATGGTGAGCCATGTCGCCTCGTTGAAGAGCCCGGCGGCGGCATGTGCAAGCTCGGTCCAGGCAGACGCTGGGATCTCCGAGCCATGTTCGTAGAACTCGGTGAGACCGCCGGTCTCACGATCGGCAACCGAGAGCGACGACCGGTTCTCACCGTGTGTCCATACCGCCTGGGTTCGAACGCCTTCGGCGCTGAGCATCTCCTCGAGCCATCGGCCGGCGTGGCCGCGCAGCAGTGCGAGCGCGCAGACATCCACGCCCAACGCATGGGCGGCGCGTGCGACGTTCAACCCCTTTCCACCGGCGGTCTGCACGAAGACGAGCGGGCGATGGATGTCACCCTTCACCAAGCGATCCACCTCAAACAGCTTGTCGATCGAGGGGTTGGCGACCAGGCACACGATCACGAGGACGTCTCCATCTCTCCCACCAGTTCGAGTGCCTCGGCCATGGTGGCCTGACCCGCCGTCCCACCGGTGGAACGGGTGGAGAGGGTGCCGCACGCACTGCCCAGCATCAGGCACCGCTCGAGCGGCTCCCCGGCCAGGAAACCAGCAAGGAAACCAGCATCGAACGAATCGCCCGCCCCCGTCGTATCGACCACTTGGCGGCGGACGCCCGGGATCTTCAGCACCTCGCCGGCCCGGGCTGCGATCGCCCCGTCGGGACCTGCCTTCACCACGACCAACGGCGAAAGCCGGAGCCGAGCGATCGCTTGCGTGAGGTCACTGATACGCGCCAGGCGCATCGCCTCCATCGCGTTCGGCATGAGGATGTCGACCTGAGGCAGGAGGTCGAGGAGACCGCCATCCCATCCACCGGAAGGATCCCAGTTGGGGTCCAGCGACGTCGTGGCCCCCGCTCGATGCGCGTCATCCAGCAGGTCGGGAAGTTCCTCCGCGAGCCGCCGCTGAAGGAAGAAGGAGCTCACGTGCACATGTCGCGTTCGCTCCAACAGATCCGGGGGGATCAGCGCGCCCCGAAGCTCCCCCACCGTGCCCGGCATGGTGAGCATCGCCCGATCCTCGGGTGAACTGAGCACGACGGTGATGCCCGTGGGCCGCTCCATATCGACAACGAGTGCGCTGACGTCCACGCCGGCCGCAACCAGCTCCTCGCGAACGAACCGCCCTAACAGGTCGTCCCCGACGACCGCGGCCATGGCCACCTTCAGCCCTAGCTTCGCTGCTCCGCAGGCCAGGATGCCTCCCGACCCGCCCATCACGAGACGTGCTTCTTCCACGATCCGTTCCGCCTGGCCGAACGCCGGGACGATGTCGCCACCGTGCAGGACCAGATCGGGGTTGGCATCGCCCAATACAACGAGGTCGAAGTCGGCCGTCATGGCGCCCATCGTATCGGCAGTCGCGACGCCCTCGTTGCGAACGACGGCCTCTTCGAACGATCCAGACCTCGCTGGTAGCATTTGCACCTGCAATGAGTGAGACCGCGACCGACCTCAGCACGCCCTCGGGCGCCTTCGACCACCTGGCCGACATCCAACTCGTCGACTGCCGCGAGCAGTACGAGTGGGATGCGGGACGGGTCGATAGCGCCATCCACATCCCCTTGAACTCGATCATGGCCGGCGCCGGTGGGGATCTGGATCATGCGAAGCCCGTCGCCGTCATCTGCCGGTCCGGAAACCGCAGCGAGCTCGCCACGATGATGCTCCAAGCCCGAGGGTTCGACGCACACAACGTCGAAGGCGGCATGGAGGCCTGGGCCCGCGCGGGGCTGCCGTTCAGCGCTCCCGACGGCTCTGAGGGCCGCGTAGCCTGAACCGGTCCGGCTCGCCGTTAGTGGCAGCCGCCGAAGGAGAAGTGTCCGGGATCACTTGTCAGGAGCGGTTCGCACCATCCGTTCGCCTTCAGAGCCGCGACGATCGCCGGTGTGTCGAGTCCGTGTTGCGTCGTGTCGATCGCCGCGCCCATCTGGTGCCAAGATTTCCCGGGTGGGGCACATCGTCCGGGACACCCCGCCGCACCACAGATGTTCTGACACGCGGCCAGTTGCTGGGCGCAACTCCGGTAGCTCCACACCACGGGTATGTGCTGACCGGCGTCGTGCTGCGCCGCCTTGAAGGCCTTCATCGCGAGCGGCTGCAGGGTCACGGAGTTGAACGTCGTGAGCGGTGGAGGAGATGCACACGCATCGGCGGGGATCACGAGGCCCGAGGCCGCGCCCCCGGAGAAGTAGGCGAAGCCTGCGGTGGTCAAGATCGCGAGAGCTCCGATGCCCATGACCGCGCGGCCGCGCGCGGTCAGGCGGGCATGCGCACGACGACTCCTTCGCCCGGAGGCGCGGCCGGGAGCCAAGCGAGGTGGGCCGGATTTCCGCTCCATCGGGCGTAGCCTAAGGTCCGTGCCCGACCTCTCCGCTCTTCGAGAAGAACTCATCACGATATTGGGACACGATCGTGTGCTCGGCGATCCTCTGACGCTCGGGCTCTATGCGCGCGACGCCTCACTGGTGCAGGGCTCGGCAGGTGTCGTCGTGCTCCCCGGCACGGTCGACGATGTGGTTGCGGCGGTGCGGATCGCGGCGCATCACGGCGTGCCGATCGTTCCGCGAGGAAGTGGCACCGGCCTTGCGGGTGGCGCCACCCCTATCGGGGATGCGATGGTCGTCGTCACCACGAAGATGGATCGCATCCTCGAAGTTCGGCCACAAGATCGATTGGCGTGGGTCGAACCCGGCGTCATCAACCTGGATCTGGCGAACGCCCTCAGTCCGACCGGGTTCACGTTCGCGCCGGATCCTTCCAGCCAGCAGACATCCACGGTGGGCGGCAACATCAGCACGAACGCCGGCGGTCCACACTGTCTGGCTTACGGCGTCACCAGCGCGCACGTCCTCGCGGTTGATGTAGTGCTGCCCGACGGAACGCTGGAGCGCTTCGGAAGCGAGGGTCCGTCGACGGAAGGCTTGGATCTGCGCGGCGTGGTGGTGGGAAGCGAAGGAACGCTCGGCGTGGTCGTCGCCGCCTGTGTGCGGCTCACGCCGATCGCCCCTGCGGTGAGAACGATGTTGCTGGACTTCGTCACGGTGGAGGACGCGGCGGCCACCGTGAGCGCGATCATAGCCCGAGGCGTGATCCCGGCCGCGCTGGAGATGATGGACCACGGGATCGTGCAAGCGGTCGAACGCTTCGCCCATGCTGGATATCCCACCGACGCGGCGGCCGTG
>JAYVBZ010000189.1:0-4734 GCA_043750215.1 Actinomycetota bacterium | reverse complement strand
GCGGCGTTGTTCGGGGAGCGTGGGTTCGGTGGGATGTTGGCAGTGGAGATCGCAGGTGGAGTAGAGGGCGGGATAGCGTTCTGCGACGCGTTGGACGTTGCGTGGATCGCGACGTCGCTCGGTGGTACACACACGTTGGTCAGCCACGCGGCCAGTACCACCCACCGCCAGTACACGGGGGATGCACGCCGGGCAGCCGGCATCGCCGACGGCCTGGTGCGCATCAGTACCGGGATCGAAGACGTCGAGGACTTGGTGGCCGACGTCGAGCGAGCCTTGGAGAACGTATGAGCGCTAAGCGTCGTG
Source organism: Actinomycetota bacterium (assembly GCA_043750215.1). Lineage (GTDB taxonomy): Bacteria > Actinomycetota > UBA4738 > UBA4738 > HRBIN12 > JANXVR01. The sequence continues at coordinate 4,428 of JAYVBZ010000189.1, read as the reverse complement.
TGGCGGTGCTGTTCGGTGGGCGATCGGCCGAACATGAGATCAGCTGCATCTCGGCCCGTTCTGTGGTGGACGCCCTCGACCCCGAACGTAACGAGGTGGTGTTGATCGGCATCACGAAAGAGGGGCGCTGGCACCGGCTACCGGCACCGCCCGCCTTGCCGGGGGAGACCGGAGTCATGCCCGTGGTCACCGAGGCTGCTGCCAACCCGGTCGTGCTGGCCGGCGCGACAGGATCGCGCGAACTGGTTTCCTCGGACGGATCCCGCGAGCAGATCGATGTCGCCTTCCCCTTGCTACATGGCCCCATGGGCGAAGACGGGGCAGTGCAGGGGCTCCTGGAGCTCGCCGGAACCCCGTACGTGGGTGCGGGCGTGCTGGGCTCCGCCGTGGGCATGGACAAAGCGTTCCAGAAGGTGCTCTTCGCCGCGGCAGGACTGGCGGTTGGACCCTACGAGGTTGTCCGTGAAACGGAATGGACGCAGGACGCTGAAGGCGTAACCGCGCGGATCTCGGCGCTCGGTTACCCCGTGTTCACCAAGCCTTCGACGTTGGGATCCTCCGTCGGGATCAGCAAGGCGCACACCCCGGACGAACTGGGCGCAGCGATGGAAACGGCGTTCCGCTTCGCGCGGAAGTTGGTCGTTGAGAAAGGGTTCGAGGGTGCTCGCGAGATCGAATGCGCCGTGCTCGGGAACGACGATCCGGTGGCCTCGACGTGTGGAGAGATCCTTCCCCGCGGCCACGAGTTCTACGATTACGCCGCGAAGTATCTGGACGCGGACGGCGCCGAACTGATCATCCCGGCCGATCTGGACGCCGAGATGCTGGCTGGTATCCAACGGCTTGCGGTGGTCGCGTTCCAAGCGGTGGAGTGCTGGGGTATGGCGCGCGTGGACTTCTTCCTCACCGCCGAAGGACAGCTGGTCATAAACGAGATCAATACGATCCCCGGATTCACGTCGATCTCCATGTATCCGAAACTGTGGGAGGCCTCGGGTCTTGCCTACCCCGACCTGATCGAACGGCTCCTGGACCTGGCAGAGGAACGGCATGCGGCCGAACACACGAAGAGCTCCACTGCAGCCGACCTAGAGGGCTGAGCTACCGGATCTTTGCGGACCGCCTCACAGATGCACAACCGGGCAGGTGAGCGTCCGGGTGATGCCTTCGACAGCCTGGATCCGGGCGACGACCAGCTTGCCCAGCTCATCCACGGTCTTGGCCTCGGCTCGAACGATGACGTCGTAGGGACCAGTGACGTCCTCGGCTTCAGCAACTCCAACTACCGCTCGAACCGCCTCCGCGACCGTAGCCGCCTTGCCCACTTCCGTTTGGATCAGGACGTATGCGTTGATCACCTGGGCCTCCTTGTCTGTAGGGGCGCAATGCTAGCCTCGCGAAGCCAGGACACGCAACGCTCGAGAGAGGCCGAACGATGGGCTGGTTCGAATATGCGATGGTCGCGCTCGGAGCGGCCATGGGTATCAGGTCGGTGGTCCACTGGATCCGCAAGCCGTTCGAAGGGGATCCCGGCGTACTGCGTGACCAGGTGTGGTTCGCTGTCTTCGTCACTGCTCGGGCTGGATTCTGGTTCGCGCTCGCGGGTGCCTTCGCGATCTATGCGTCGATCGACGCGAAGGGTCAGGCGTTCATCGACGAGGCTCGTGACCACGCAGGGTATCTGCTGTTGCTCCTGGCATTGCCCGTGGTGCAGTTCGTGGCGGCGTTCTTCCTTAGCCAGGGCAACGAGTCCGCCTAGCTCAGCCGACGGCTTTGATGATCTCCTCGGACAGCTCGGGGAACTCTTGGAGACGGGCCACTCGCTCGGTCTTCAGCCTTTCGACGAACGCCTGATACTCGTTTGTCCGGCCTTGATCCGCATAGAGCGTGCGGGGCTGCAGCAGCTGGATGTCATCGATATCCGGGACCGAGGACGCCACCTGGTAGCCGAAGTCCGGGTCATCTTCGAACACGATGGTCTTCTCGGCGATCCCTTTCACACATGCCGAGGTGTGCGGGATCTTTAACTTCTTGGACCGGTCGTCGCCGTCCTTCCCGCCCACTCGACCGGTGTTCAGGAGGTAGGTCTGGATGGGGTGACTGGCCAGCAGCTCCAGCATCCGGTTCCCCTGCAGTCCGTGCGGCAATGGGAAGAATGGGTTGGTTCCGGGGATCCTCAGGAACTTACCTTCCTCCGAGGCTCCGCCCGCGGCCGTGCCGGTGGTCTCGCCCAACATGAAGTAGGCGGCAGCCTGTTTCTGCGTGAGTTTCGCAACAGCCGGGATGATGTTCTCGTTGCGGTTGAGGATCAGGAGATAGTCCACCGTGCCCACGTTCTGGGCGTCCTCGTAACTCAGCAGGTCCTTCATCTCGAAGACCGCGCGGCCGTTCTTCGTGTAGTTCTCGTTGAAGAAGTCCAGGGCTCCGTCTTCGTCCATACAGACGTTCTCGAGGTAGGTGTTCGGCTTGGACACTGCCCCGTGTATCGACGGTTCGAAGTCCGGGTCGAGTGCGAAGGTCTTCGCGAAACAGCCGTTCTCGGTGCCGTACGCGCGGCCGCCGGGCATGAGTCCGACGAAGTCGTCCTGGATGGGCTTCGAGCCGTTCTGGGTGGTGAACGTGGTGGTCGTCTTGCCGGTTCCGGACAGCCCGAGGATCATGAATACCTTGTCCCCGTCCGGGGTCGGGATCACCTTGAGGCCCGAGTGCAGTGCGAGGCCACCCTTGTTGTAGACGATGTTGTTCCACATGCGCAGCCCGCCCTTCTTCGACTCACCGAAGTAGTCGGAGTTGAGGACGCGCGTCACGTTGTTCTCGAGGTCGACGGCGATGCAGCGCTCATCCGGGTAGCCCGGCGCTGCAAGGCCCGGGGTGTAGATGACCTCGACGGTCGGCTCGGCGCCGTCTGTGCGCTCGAAGTAGAGCTTCTGCTGCATCCCCGCGATGTTGGCGAACGCCCTCTCGATCGTGAGGCGGGCGGAGGTGCGCATCTCGGGATCGTTACCGATGTACCCATCGATCTTCAACATGTCCCGCCCAGCGATGTAGGCGTCTTGTTTGCCCGCGATCACGTTGAACTCCTCGCGGGTCATCGTCTTGCCGGATGAGGGTCCACCCACGACATACGTGCTGCCGGCGCTTCGCGACAGGACCTTGGTGGTGGTGTTCGTGTTGCCTAGCTTGGTGACGCGAGTACTGGGCATCTCCTCGGTGAACTGGCGGAGTTGCTCGGGGGTCGGGTTCACGGATGTCTCGGGCAACGTGGAGCCTCCTTGCGGCGAGGGTGTGGGTGGAAACCGCGTTTGGTCACGCTGGATAAGGCTTAGAGTCTACCGAACGCATCGATGACCCTTTCGGCTACGCGGCTGCGCATGCGGATCCCCATTGTTGGACGGAACGGACAACGTATGGACGTCGGCGAACAGGAACTTCTCACCGCGATCGGCAAAGTGCTGTCGGGCGCGGGGCCCGAAGTCCTGGTTGGGGTGGGCGACGATGCTGCGGTCGTGCGCCCCGGTGCAGGCGATCTGGTCATCACGACCGATGCCATGGTCGAGGGCACCCATTTCTACCGGACGCTGACGTCGGCCCGTGATCTTGGATACAAGGCCGTCGTGGCGAACCTTTCGGATATCGCTGCAATGGGCGCCTCGCCCCGCACGGCGGTGTGCGCCCTCACCCTGACCGATGCCGTCGATGCTTCCTGGACCATGGAACTGTTCGGGGGTATGCGGGAGGCCTGTGACGAACACGCCCTCTGGCTGGTTGGCGGCAACCTGGCGAAGGGCCGTGAGGTGACCGTTGTCATCACGGCCATCGGCGAGGTCTCGAGCGGCCGAGCGGTTACCAGGTCGGGTGCTCGCGTTGGCGACGCGGTGGCGGTCACTGGCTCGCTCGGAGGTTCAGCGGCGGGCCTACGCATCGGCAGCGATGCCACGGTGTCGTGGTCCCCGCAGGAGCGTGACGCTTTGGACCGTCATTTCCGCCCGGTCGCGCGGGTCGGAGAGGGCCAGGCGCTCGCTCGCGCCGGCGCGAGCGCCATGATCGACATCTCTGACGGTCTGGCACTGGATCTTTCCCGTCTGTGTCGTTCCAGCGGCGTCGCGGCAACGATCATCGCGACGGCGATCCCCTTGCACGCGGCGGCGACGATCGATGACGCCATGACCGGGGGCGAGGACTACGAACTCTTGGCCACCGTCCCTATCTCCGCGCTAGACGAACTGACCATAGATCTGGCTGATCGGTTCGGGACGCCGCTGACCGTGATCGGGCACGTCGACGCAGGCGAGGGAGTCACGCTCGAGGACCCCGATGGCACTCGCTCGCTGGAGGCGGCCGGCTGGGATCACTTCGCGTGAGAAGCCCGGGCCCGCGTGTTCTGTCCATCGCCGGCAGCGACTCTGGAGGGGGAGCGGGCATCCAGGC
>JAYVBZ010000188.1:0-3575 GCA_043750215.1 Actinomycetota bacterium | reverse complement strand
GCGCGAGCGCCTCCATCATCGGATCGCCAGCGTGCACTCCCGATCGGATCCCATCGCTGCTCGCGGCGACTCGTTCGATCACCGTCTGCAGCAGGCCGGCTGGATCTTCATGCCCGTAGGCGGCGCAGAGTGCGGCGAGGCGGGTGGCCTGTGACTCCTCGCCAGGGCCCCCAAGCGCGCGGGTCAACTCGAGGTGGTGAAGCGGAACCCATGACCAGGCACAGAAGGCAAGATCCCAGAGGGGATGCGCCGGGCCTGCGATGTCCCAGTCGATGACCCCCGTGAGACGCCCATCAACGAAGACGGCGTTGTACGGAGCCAGGTCGTTGTGGCAGACGATCTCGCCTTCGCGGAGCGTCCCATCGCGATACCACCAGCGTGAGCTCTCACTCGGTCGATAGTCGCGAACCTCATCGTGATAACGCCGTAGCCACTTGCCGACGTCTTCGAGAGTCTGACCGGACCACACGTAGTCGGGCCACGGCTCATCGTTCGGCACAGTTCCTGGGACGTACGTGAGCACCTCGCGACCATCCGGAGCGAAGCCCACAACCCGCGGCACCCCATCGACATCCGCTCGATCGAGATATCGAAGCAACGCGTGAACGGACTCCGTCCAGCGCCCGGTACTCCGATGAACGGTCTCGCCGACCCGCATGACCGACGACGTGTTGCCCCCCGGTAGGGGCTGTCCGATCGCGCCCTCCATGCTGCAATTCTGCCAGAAGCGACGAGAATGGCGTCGGATTCCCGCGTGTGGTCGAGCATCAACCACAAGGAGTGCGCATGGTAACGATCCGGATCGGCAACGAACCCCGCCGCCTCGAAGAGATCGTCGAGTCGTGGATCACGCAGCACGTCGGAGGTCGGCGGCACGAAGGCGTTCCCGTATGCGTCGAGGTACGGATCAAGACCGAGATCCTCGACATGAGGTTAGCGACGCCAGCCTGTGGCGGAGACGTTGCGGGGGGACGGGCACCACGACCCGACGAGGTCGAGATCTTTCGCCTTTCGGAGAGGTTGGGACTCGGATCCGACGACTTTTCGGGCGGCAACGTTGTCGCGTTCATCAAGCAGCTCCGCGGCCGTCTGTAGCGCCCATCTGCCTGGACGAGGGTGACGCGCCGGGCCACTCCTCCTTCGCGCGTTTCAGGGGCTAACGCGGGGCCCACCGCCGCCGGCGGCGCCTTCAATCCAACCGCGGTCGCGCAGAACACCAATCGGGTCCTTAGTCAGCGGAGTTTTGAGATGTCAGGGGCCCTAGTTTTGAGAACATCCCTTCGTGGGAGGAGAAGGATTCGAACCTTCGTAGGCTACGCCGGCGATTTTACAGACCGCTCCCTTTGGCCGCTCGGGCATCCTCCCATGGTGCGCTAGCAGGATAACGAACGCGGGCGCCGTTCGGCCCCAGCCGCTATCCTCACCCCATGGCGAAGGACCAGTTCTCGTTCGACATCGTGTCCGAGGTTGATATGCAGGAGGTCCGCAACGCCGTCGATCAGGCGGGACGCGAACTCTCCCAGCGCTTCGACTTCAAGAACACGGACACCAAGATCGAACTCACCGACGAGAAGATCGAACTTCACTCGGGGACCGAGGATCGCCTGAAGGCGGCGCTCCAGGTGCTGAAAGAGAAGGCCATCAAGCGGGAGATCCCGCTCAAGGCCCTGTCTGAGGGCCCCATCCAGGAAGCCTCCAAGGGTTCGGCCCGCATCACCGTGACGGTCGTCACCGGCATCCCCGACGAGAAGACGAAAGAGATCTCCAAGTTCGTTCGTCAGGCGGTTTCGAAGGTTCAGACGCAGATCCAAGGAGCCCAGGTCAGGGTCATAGGGAAGAGCAAAGACGACCTGCAGGCCGACATGGGCGCGGTGCGCGAACACGATTTCGGCCTTGCGCTCCAATTCACGAACTACCGGCCCTAGCCGGAACCCCTCGAACCCCCGTTCGACCCCGGATTGCCGGTGGCACCGGCGCCGGGTACCTTGGAGCACCTACAGGAGGTGATAGACGTGGACCTTGAGCGTCTCAAGGCCCGTGCGGCGGAAGTCGCCGATGCGGAAACGAAGATCCTGCTCGACCGGACGTCGGGTTCGAAAGCATTGCATGAGCGGGCGATCAAGAGCCTGCCGGGCGGTGTCTCCTCGAACTTCCAGGTTGGCGATCCCTACCCCGTGTATCTGGAGCGAGGTAAGGGTGCCAGCGTCTGGGACGTGGACGGAACGCAGTACACCGACTTCCACGGTGGGTTCGGCGTCAACGTGGTGGGCCACGCCCACCCGAAGATCGTCGAGGCCATCAAGAAGGTTGCCGATCGCGGGATCCACTTCGCCGTCACTACCGAAGCCACCGTCGCTCTGGCTGAAGAGATCTGCTCGCGCTTCCAGCTGGAGCAGATGCGATTCGTGAACTCGGGCACCGAGGCCACGATGGACGCCATCCGCGTGGCCCGTGCGGCCACCGGTCGGGACAAGATCATCAAGATGGAGGGCAGCTACCACGGTCACCACGACTCGGTCCTCTTCTCCGTGGTCCCTGAGGCCGACGTGCTCGACATGCGCGAGAGCATGGGAACCGACGGCAAGGCTTGGTACACCACCGAGCCGACGTCCAAAGGCATCCCGAAGGCGCTGTGGGACACGGTCATCGTCGTGCAGTTCAACGACGCCGCCGCGGTCGAACAGGCCCTGTCCGAGAACGAAGGCCAAGTGGCTGCGGTCATCCTCGAGCCAGTGATGATGAACATCGGGATCGTTGTACCGGCGCCGGGCTACCTTCAGGCGCTCCGTGATGCCTGCGAGAAGCACGGCGCCGTTCTCATCTACGACGAGGTCAAGTGCGGGGGGACCATCGCCTACGGTGGGACCACCGAGCGCTTCGGCGTGCGTCCGCACCTCGCGGCCTACGCGAAGGCGATCGGCGGCGGTGCCACGATCGGCGCGTTTGGCGGCGAGGCTCGCTACATGGAGTGGGTGAGCAAAGGTGCGGCGCAGCAGGGCACGTTCAACGGGAACCCACTGTCCGTGGCTGCGGGACTTGCCGCGCTCACCCAGGTCCTGACCAAGGACGCCTACGACTACCTGGGCAAGCTCGGTACGCAACTCGCCGAGGGCTGCACCAAGGCGATGAACGACGGCGACATCCCGGGACACACGATGGACCTGGGTGCGAAGGGCTGCGTGTCGTATCGCCCAGAACCGCTCACGAACTACCGGGACTTCCTGGAGACCGAACCGGGCTTCTTCTACGCCAGCTACGCCTGGATGATCAACAGGGGCATCTTCATGACGCCCGGCGACGAGGAGCAGTGGACGGTCTCGGTCCAGCACACGGAAGCCGACATCCAGAAGTACATCGACGCGTTCGGGGAGTTCTGCCAGGAGCTTGCCGGATAACGTCACGCGGGTAGCGACCACCACGCGGAGCCGGCCCGAAGGGCCGGCTCCGTTCGGTTTCAGGGTTCGTTCTGGTTCGTCCGAGGAGGACCGCCATGGGGATGCACGAGTACACCGAACAGACCGAATCGCTCGCGCGTTCGCTCGTGGCCTACGCAAGGAACCGGATCGCGAGCCCGC
>JAYVBZ010000187.1:0-8939 GCA_043750215.1 Actinomycetota bacterium | reverse complement strand
CGATGATGAGGTCGAAGTGCTCCGTAAGGCCGGGGTGGTCGCGGTGGGGCCGGGCGAGCGGTGAGACTTCACGAGGGAAGTCGCAGACGAACGTCGGACGCTCGATCGTGCCTTCGACCAGCTTCTCGAACAGCTCCTGGACGATCTTGCCCGGGCCCCAGGCGGGGTCGAAGGGCACCCCATTCCGTTCGGCCAGCTGCGCGAGGTCGAGGCGTTCCAGGGTGACCTCCTCGCCAACGGCCCTGGACACGCTCCCGAGGAGCGTGATCCTCTCGAACGGCGGTGCGAAGTCGATCTCACGGCCCTGGCAAGAGATCACCAGCGAGTTGGGGTCCCGCCCCAGGATCGGCGCCACCGCGCGCACACATGCGACGACGAGGTCCTGGCTGAGCTCCATCATCGTGCCGTAGTCGCCGTAGGCGCAGTAGGCCTCGAGCATCGTGAACTCCGGGTTGTGGTCGCGGTCGATGCCCTCATTGCGGAAGTTACGACCCAGTTCGAACACGCGCTCCACGCCACCGACCAGCATCCTCTTCAGATAAAGCTCGAGCGAGATGCGGAGCTTCATCTCTTGGTCCAGCGTGTGGTGGTAGGTCGTGAACGGTCGAGCGTTGGCACCACCGGCGACGATCTGGAGCATCGGCCCCTCGAACTCGGTGTAGCCATGATCGTCCAAGTAGGCCCGGATCGTTCGCAGGACCGCGGCGCGCGCCAGGAAGTGGCGGCGCGGCGTCTGGTCGGCGATGAGGTGGAGGTATCGGCGGCGCTGCTGCAGGTCGGGATCCTTCAGTCCGTGCCACTTCTCGGGGAGCGGACGGAGCGCCTTCGTGAGCATCGTGACGGTGTCGGTCTTCAAGCTGATCTCGCCACGTCGGGTTCGCACGATGTGCCCCGTCGCACCGATGATGTCGCCGAGGTCGATCTCGTCCAGGAGCCCGTACCCCTGGCCCAGGGTCGCCTCCTCGCAGAAGAGTTGGAGATCTCCCGTTCCGTCGCGGATCACGAGGAACGTGAGCTTGCCGTGTCGGCGCGCAAGCACGACGCGCCCCGCGACCGACGCTCGGCGATCGGAATCCTCTTCGTTCGCGAGGACGCCATCGGGGAACTCGGAGTGGATATCCGCCGCGTGCGTGTCCTGCGCGAACTCGACCGCGAACGGCTCGACGCCGTTCGCTCGTAACCGTTCCAAGCTTTCTCGCCTAGCGCGAAGCACCTCGTCCTCACGTGACGCACCTTGGAGCTCCGCGGTGGGATCCGAGGGGTCAGTCATCCGTGTTCCGTTCGTACACCATGCGCAAGCCCTCGAGGGTCAGCCAGGGTTCGTGGTGATCGATCGTGCTGCAGTGCGGGATCACGGTGGGGGCAAGCCCGCCAGTGGCCACAACGGGGGCGTCGGGGGCGTCGAGCTCGGCGCGGATCCGCGTCACGATGGCGTCGACCTCTCCGGCCGTTCCATAGAGCAGACCGGACTGGATAGCCTCGACGGTGGACTTGCCGATGGGTGAACGGGGCGGGACGAGATCGACCCGGGTCAACCGTGCCGTGCGCGACACCAACGACGAGGCACTCACCTGGAGCCCCGGCGCGATGACCCCGCCCAGGAACTCGCCCTTCCCCGACACCACGTCGAAGTTCGTACTGGTGCCGAAGTCGACGACGATAGAAGGCCCACCGAACCGGACGAACGCCGCCAGGCTGTTCACGACCCGGTCGGCTCCGACCTCGCGGGGGTTGTCCGTGAGGACGGGCACTCCCGTCTTCGTGCCAGGGCCAACGATCACAGGTGCGAACGCCAGGTACTGCTCTGCAAGCTCTTGCACAGCATGGGTGACATCGGGGACGACACTGGCCACGACGAATCCGTCCAGCGACGTGAACTCCAACCCGCGGTGCTCCAGGAAGAACTCCAGATGCAGGGCGAGCTCGTCGGCCGTTCGCTCGGGGCGGGTAGACAGACGCCACGTGTGCGCGAGCGAGGAGCCATCGAAGACGCCGAGGACGATCTCCGTATTGCCAACATCGGCCGCGAGCAACACTACGGCTGCACCTCCAACTCGAACGAGGGCCCAGCATCGTCCACGGATGCGACGGGCGACAACCGACCGACCTCGGCCGCCCATCGCTCGAGTTGATCGGCGGGGTCGGCGTCGACCCGGCCCGAGGCCACCGCCGACAGCCTCGTGAGCACACGGATCGCGGTCGGGCTGGCGCCGCGGATGGCAGCGATCGGACCACCCACCTCGGCGATCACCGCACCTGCCTCCACCAGATCGCCGTCACGCACCAGCGGGCGAACCCGTGCGCCCATACGCCCGAACACTTCCTTGAGGACCGGCAACCCGGTCACCGACCCTGGAACCGTGCATCGGATGCGGGCGAGACCGACGGCCTCGCGATCGCCGTCGGCTCGCGCGCCATCGTGCAGGAGGGCGGACATAGCGGCCCCCATGATGTCGACCCGGTCCAAGGTCGGCGGGTCCGTCATCATCCCGCAGGCCAGGGCAGAAGGAGATTGTCGATGAGTCTGGCCCCGGAGAACCGCGCTGCGACGATGACGCGCGCGGGCCGGTCGAGCGTTCGGATCGGCTTGAACGAGGCTTCATCCACCACCGCTGCGTAGTCCAGACGCGAAAGCTCCGCAGCGCCCACCTCTCGCGCGAGGGCAGCGACCATCACGGCGGCATCCCGTTCTCCGGCGCGAGCGGCCACAGCTGCCTCCGACAGTCCAAGGAAGAGGCTGGGCGCCTGCTCTCGTTCCTGCGGAGTGAGGTGGCGGTTTCGGGAGGAGTACGCGAGTCCGTCTAATTCACGGACGGTTGGACACGCCACGATCTCGGCGGGAAGTCGCCGGCTCGCCACCATGTTCCGGACCAGGAAGAGCTGCTGCGCGTCTTTCTCTCCGAAGTACGCGGATGCCGGCCCGGTCACCGAGAGCAACCGGTGTACCACCATGAGCACGCCCCCGAAATGCCCCGGACGTGATGCGCCCTCGAACAGCTCGCCTACCGGACCGGGATCGGGAGCGGGGAGATCGATGCCGGGCGAGTACACCTCCTGCACCGATGGCGCCCACACGGCGTCCACGTCCAGTCCTTCGCACCGAGCAAAGTCAGCGGCCTCCTCCCGCGGGTATCCCTCAGGATCTTCCCCGTCCGCGAACTGCGTCGGGTTGACGAAGATGCTCACCGCAACGAACCCACCCCGGTCTCGCGCGCGGTTGATGAGTGCGTCATGACCTTCGTGGAGTGCGCCCATGGTAGGCACCAACCCAACCGCCCTCCCGCTCTTTCGTGCGGTCGCCGTGAGGGCGCTGAAGTCTGCAGCGTTTCGGATCACATCCATGCGTCAAGCGCCCCGATCACAGCGCGCGCTTCGTCGGGGGCCAAGCGCCCCTGGTCGATCCCGAGTTGGGTCGCAACGCGACACAGCGCGATATACGGCACGACCGCATCGGGCCGCGCGGCCCGTAGTGCGGTGAGGTTGCGTTCGATCGTGGTGAGATCGCCGCGAACAGCGGGGCCAGTCAGGGCGGCTCCCGCACCCAATCGCTCGACGTTCTCCAGGGTAGCTCGCTGGAGTGGCGCCATGGCCGCAGCGGGGTCGCCGACCCCAGCGGCTGCGAAGAGCTCCGCCGCAACGGCGGACACAGTCACCAGGTAGTTCGACGCGAATACCGCAGCGGCGTGATAGATCGGGCGCGCCTGGTCTTGGAGTGAGAACGGGGCTCCACCCATGTCGCGAGCGAGCGACATCCCGAACGCCTCGCCAGCATCATCATCGGAGGTGACGGCAACACCTGCTCCTCGCAGCCGCTCGAACGCACCCTCTACTGTCGGGAAGGTCTGAAGCGGATGCAGCCCTAGCCGGTGGGCCCCGACAGCGGCGGCGGGGTCCAAGACCTCCAACATGGCAGCGCCGCTGACATGCACGGCCCAACTCTCGGCGCGGAATCCGCCTTCGTCCGCGAGTGTCGATACGACTCCGGGGAGGACATCGTCCGGGACGGCGAGGATGACCACCGTGGCGCGTCGGGCGACCGCTGATGAGCCAAGGACGGGGACACCAGGAAGGTAACGAGCCGCCCTGGCCGCCGTTTCGGACCTCCCGCTTACGGCCACGATCTCGTGTCCGGCGGCCCTTAAGGCAACGGCCACCGCCGTTCCTACCCTGCCGGCCCCCACCACCGCGATGTCCATCTGCCGCGAGTATGCCAACTCACGCGCCAACCCAGACAATGGGCCCTGTGGGCGCCGGGGCGCCGGGCGGCAGGGGGAGCGGCGAGCTCGATCCGTCGTAGACCCGCGAGAACCTGCCGCCAGAGAAGATCACGCGGGTCCCCACTCCCGTGTAGAGCGCCTCCGCATCCCCGGCGGCCGGACTTATGTAGACGGCCGGCTGCGTGTCTCCCTGTGGCGGGGCGGCGTCCAGCCGGAAGAATCCTGTCAGTCCTCCGGCAGATCCCAGGGCCAACGCCTCGGTTCCGTTCGGATCCCACGCAAGCACCCGGTCCAGTACGAACGGCGCGCTGCCGTACGCGTAAGGAGTCGGCAACTGCGAGGCCGGTCCGCGGAAGTACAGCGAAGCGCTCCATGCAGTGGGCGCGGGCGAGGGCGAGCCAGGCGACGCGTCCGGGATCACCACCATGTCGTTGGTCGGCGAGAGACTGTCCAGTCGGAAATGACGCAAGACGGTGCGCAGCCGCCCGATGCTTTGGTACGCCACGCGCGATCCATCCGGACCGTGCAGCGAGAGATAGGTCACGCGCTGGCTGAGCTGCACCCCGTCCAGGCTCGCGCACCGACGTTCGTCGCCGGTTGGGTCTTGGCTAAGCGGCGCGAGATGGATCGCCAACACGTAGAGACGGTTGCATCCGCTGGATAGTGGGCGTGCGGTCGCGACGACGGCGTTGGCACCACCGGGCGCCCACGCGGCCACGTCGCCGTGGCCCAGCGGCAACGCGTGGTCATCTGGGCCCAGGAACTTGAACACGCCGATATCGACGCCCCCGATCCGAGAGCCGGAGGTCTCCCCTACCCAGCCTGGATGCGCAGCTGACGCGTCGAAAAGTCCGATCAGGTCTCTGACCACTGGGCCACGGCTCACGGTGTTCGCGAAGAGGTCCCATCGGTACAAGCGAGATCCGCCGTCGGCCGAGTTCGCCTCATAGATGATCACTCCCACCTCTCCCGTGTGGGCGGGGGCCGGCGCAGGCGTATGCCGTTGGATCAGCCACGCCGCCAACCCAACGAGGATGACCGCGGAGGCGATGAGGGCCGCTCCGGCGCCCCGGCGGCTTGCGGCACTCACCTGCGTCGAGGCCTCCGAAGGAGGCCTCGCGGCGCGCGAACGCGGGGCCCGGGCTACGACGGGAGCATCGTTCGCCACACGGGCGGGCGGGCGCGAGAAGCGTTCGCGAAGCCGAGGGAACCACGGGTCCGGTCGGACCTTGTTCTCGACGGGCCGGAAGAGCCGGACGCCACACTCGGGACAAGCATCCGCGCGGGACTGCCCTTCCCAGTCACACCGAAGGCAAACCGCCTGACGGGTCACGCGCGGTCCGCGATCCGAAGCGGCGGCGCGAACGGGCGAGCGCCACCCGCCAGGACGCAGGAGCGCAGCGGCACACCGCCGGGGAGCACGAGTTCGGGCGCCAGTTCCATGAGCGGCAAGACGGCGAACGCCCGTACCTGCAGACGGGGATGCGGAACGGTGAGGTCGGGGTCGTTCATCGATAGATCGTCGAACAACAAGACGTCGATGTCGATCGTTCGCGGACCCCACCGCAGGTCGCGTTCGCGGTGCAGCGCGGCTTCGACGCGTTGGCAGGCCTCGAGGAGTCCGTGGGGAGCCAGGGCCGTCTCCACTTGGAGCACCGCATTGAGGTAGTCGGGCTGGGCCGGACCGCCGACGGGATCGGTCTCCCACACGCGCGAGGAGGCAACCACTCGCATATCCACTTGGGCGTCGAGTTGATCCACCGCCGACTGGAGGTTCCCCAGACGATCACCGAGGTTGGACCCGAGTCCCAGGAACGCCCGCGAGTTCACCGCGGGGTCACTCGGCGGTGGCCGCGGCCGCGACGCCATCGATATCCAGCCGGGTGGCGGCGTTGGGTTTGTGGACCACGGCAGTCGCCTTCACGACGTTCGGCATCGCCCGGACTGCGGCGGCGATCTCGGCAGCCATGACCTCGATCAGATCGAACGAACGATCCGTCACGACGGCTCGAACCGTTTCACACACCCCGCGGTAGTCGGCCGTCGCCTCGATGACGTCATCCGCAACCTGGACCTCCAGATCCAGATCGACGACGAACGGTTGGGGGGCGTCCTTCTCTCCGGGGCGGGCGCCGTGGCGTCCCTCAGCGCGGATCCCCGACAGGAACAGCCTGGCGATCATTCGTCCTCCTGTTCCAACGTGTCTTCTTCGTCCAGATCGAACTCAGCGGTATCAACCCACTCGGGGCGCCGTTCCAGCTGGACCAACACCGCACCGCTGGAATCGCTGTGTCCGTGCGTCTGACCAAGGTACTTCGCACGCAGGTACTCGAAGACCATCGGGACCAGGGTGTCGGCTGCATCCTCTGATACGTAGTGACCGCACCCCGGCAACATACCCAGCGTCGAGGAACCGATGGCTTCGTTGAGCCGGTCGGGCGCGTCGTGGGGATAGAAGGCGTCGTCCTCTCCCCAAAGGATGAGCGTGGGACATCCGAGCAGCGGCAGCGCCTGAGCCATGTCCTCAAGACCTGTCCCATCGATCGCCGCCACGAACCGGAAGAACGCGTCGGCCCCCTCGATGCCCTGATAGGGGCGCAGGTACTCGGCCAGCGCCTCCTGCCCGAGTCGCGTGCGGTGGCGCATCCCGAGGTCAAAGGCGGTGCGTTGCAGTGCGGCCGCCATAGCCGGGGACCACTGGGAACGAGGGAGCGACGCCGCATCGCGGAGCACGGGCGAGGGCCACAGATCGAACGCAACACAGTTCAACAGCACCATGGTCTCCACGCGAGGATCATCCACCGCCAAACGTTGGGCCACTCCGCCCGCCGGCCCGGCACCGACCACCGCATACCGGTCGACGTCCAACGCATCTAGCAGCTGGCCCATCGCGGTCGATTGTCCGCGGATGCGGAGCCAGTCCAGGTCCTCGGGTTTGTCGGAATCGCCTGCTCCCAGGAGGTCGGGCGCGATCACGCGGAACTTCGGTGCCAGGTGCGGGATGAACGAGCGCCACTGGAAAGAGGAGAGCGGGAACCCGTGTAGCAGCAATACCGCAGGCCCTTCGCCGATATCGACGACGGCAAGGTCACCACCTGACGTGGCGACCCGACGCTTCTGGGCCCACATCAGCCTTCGTGCTCCTTCGGCTGGGCGCGCGCGAGGGCATCCACGACGCGCAGGACGCGGTTCATCTCGAGGACGTCATGAACTCGGACCAGGTCGACGCCCTGGGTCGCGCACCACGCAACCGCTCCCGCAGTTCCTTCCACCCGATCCGCCGGGAGCTCGGCGCCTGAAAGTTCGCCGATGAAGCGCTTGCGCGAGACCCCGACCATGATCGGGACGCGGAGTTCTCGCAGTCCGGCGATGCCGCGGAGAAGCCCCAAGTTGTGCTCCATCGACTTTCCGAACCCGATACCCGGATCCACGCAGATGTGGGCGCGGGGCACACCGGCACCCACGGCAGCGCCGATCCGGTCCGCGAGGAACCCTCGGACCTCGGCGATGACGTCGACGTACGCGGGCGCCACCTGCATGGTCTTCGGCTGTCCCTTCATATGCATCATCACGAGACCGGCGCCCGTCTCCCTCACCACGTCGAACATCCCCGGCGCCGCGGCTGCCGAGATGTCGTTCACGATGGATGCGCCCGCGTCCAACGCGGCCCGCGCAACCGCTGGCTTCCTTGTGTCCACCGAGATAGGAACGTCAACCGAGGCGACCAACCCAACGACGACGGGGATCACGCGTTCGAGTTCTACGGCTTCTGGCACGGGATCGGCACCCGGTCGAGTTGACTCGCCGCCCACATCGAGGATGTCGGCGCCGACGGCCGCCAGCTCAGCGCCGTGGCGGATCGCTGCGCCGGCATCGTCCCCGAACATCCCTCCATCGCTGAATGAGTCGGGGGTGACGTTCACGATGCCCATGAGCAGGGTCCGAACGTCGAGCGCCAGGTCATAGGTTCTACAGCGCCAGATCCGAGCCCCCGTCATGGGGAGCATGGTATCCCGGTCGGGCAGGGTCAGCGCATGCCGATGTGGTCCATGGCCTCTTGCCTGGTCCGAGCGTCCGTTCGGAACAATCCTCGAACCGAAGAGGTCACGGTGGTAGAGCCCGGCTTCTTCACCCCGCGCATCGTCATGCACAGGTGCTCGGCCTCGATGACCACGAACACTCCCCGAGGACTGAGCGCAGCATCGATCGCATCCGCGATCTGGGTGGTGAGTCGCTCCTGGACCTGCAGCCGCTTCGACAACGTGTCAACGACCCGGGCGATCTTGGAAAGCCCGGTGATCTGATGAGACTTGTTCGGGATGTACGCGACATGCGCCCTCCCATTGAACGGCACCATGTGGTGCTCGCACAGCGAGCTGAGGGGGATGTCGCGCACCATGATCATCTCGTCGAAATCGGCCCCTTCGACCACGGTGACCAGCGTCTCGGGATCGACGTCGATGCCACCGCAGATCTCTCGATACATACGAGCGACACGACCCGGCGTGTCCTTCAGACCGCCTCGCCCGGGGTCTTCCCCGATCCCCTCCAAGATGAGCCGCACACCCTGTTCGATCTTCGCGTCGTCGAATGCCATGGCCCGATGCTACCGGCAAGCCTCCGTAACGTGCCAACCGGCCTCGTGCCCCGGGGCCGGCAGGGCCGGTCCGGCAAAGCGGGGCGGGTCAGCGGATACCGGTATCCACGCTGAGATCTGCCGTG
>JAYVBZ010000186.1:0-14340 GCA_043750215.1 Actinomycetota bacterium | reverse complement strand
GGTCGTAGAACCCCCCGAAATCGTCCCACACGACCACGATCGCGGTGGAAGCCCATTCGGGGGACTTCATGATCGCGTTGATCTGGGTGGTGGTCCAGTTCTCACCGGCACACACGCTGACTCCGCTGCCCGGATGGTCGTTGTACGGCTCAGGTGGGATCAGCCATGAGACGGCGGGCATCTGCCCTTTGTGGAGATCACGGATGAAGGTCCCTGGGTCGGAGATGTGCTGCTGCATGGTCGCGCTGAACCAATCGTGTTTGATCGCCTGCAGCGCGTTCATCCACTTGTCCTTCTCCGCGTAGTAATTCCAGCTGACCCCGGCCTTCTGGAGTTCGTCCGGCAGCGTAGGCACGTCCACGCACGTGCGGATCTGTGTCCAATACTTCGAGATGTCGAAGAGCACGCTGGGGGGCGGCTTGGATAGGATCGCTTCCTCGCGACCCATCACATACGTCATATCCTTCTTCGTCATCTGGTCCAGGGGGAAGTGCGGCGTGGTCTCAGTAGGGTCTGTGCAATAGCTTCCAACATGGTCCACCGTTGACTTGTTGTCGACGATCCCATCGGACTGCGCGGCAACCGTGTAGAGATGTTCGGGGAAGGTCGGCCCGTACATCGAAGTGAAGAAATGGTCGGCAAGCGTGTAATGATCGGCGTAGGCCCAGTAGTTGGGGATGCCCTGACGGTGGAACTGCACGTAGCCGCTCATATCCGAGCCATCGCCGATGATGTTGAAGCCGTCCATCTTCCCGCCGTCGATCGAATACAACCCGCTGGAGAATCCGTGGGTGATGTCGTGCGGCTGGACATCGGGTGCCGGTTTCAACGGGTAGTCCGGCCCCGGCACGCACCCGTTGGCCGTGCACTTGACCGTCTTGCCGACCGAAGAGCCGGCTGCCCCAGGGTAGGCCCCGAAGTAGGTATTGAAGGTCCGGTTCTCCTTGATGATGAACACCACGTGCTTGATCGGGTTCGTGGCCGGCGGTTCGGAACCCGGGCGCAGCGGCCCGCCCGTTCCGGTGACGCTCGCGGGCCAGAACTCCCAGACCAGGAACACGACCGCAACGAGGATGACCACCGACGATGCTCGCCGCCGGGCGATCTGTTGACGCGAGGGACGGCGACGCCTAGGGCCAGCCGGCCGGATGATCTGACTGGGTCGCTGTTGCACGGTGGCGCGAGTCTACTCCCGGTGTTGCGTTCGTCAGACCCTTTCAGGGCGTTGAGATTCCTCGGAGTGTCAGCAGCCGCGCCGCCAGGCGGGCGCGGACCTGCGCGTAGGACGGGAGCCCGGCAACGTTATGGAGTTCGCGCGGGTCGGGGTGACCGATCCGGCCGGTGAGATCGTAAAGCTCCACCTGGGTGCCTGTTTCGATATAGGCAAAGTCGGGGGTGCGGACACCCCACCACGGCGGGACCTCGGAGTCGCCGGCCCATTCGATGAGCTTGGTCTGGTGGTGGACCCGAGCCCTCCGATCCGTGAGATTCCGCGCGAAGCTCGACCCGTCCTCCGGGAGCCCGGGGGTGACACCGGCCAGCGCGGCGATGGTCGGCGCCAGATCGACGTTGGAGACGGGCTGGGGGTCGCTTCCCGCCTTTGCCCCGGGGACGAAGACGGCGAACGGCGTTCGGATGCACTCCTCGTACGGGCAGCGCTTCCCCAGGATCCGGTGTTCACCGAACGAATAGCCGTTGTCGGTGAGGAAGAAGATGTAGGTATCCGAGAGGTCTCCGCGGGCCGCGACGGCATCGACGATGGAGTGGATCGACCGGTCGACGCCGAGCAGAGTGTCGTACTGCTGGCGGCGTTCGGCCTGCAGCGTGGCCACATCCGAGGTGGTGGGCGCCGGCAGGCTCTGCACCCACGTGGGCATCCCCGCGACGGGGGCCGTGTCGGACACGGGCGGCACCAACGGCGGGCCCGGGTACGCGCCGGCATCGCCCGGCGCAGGGGTCCACGGCGAGTGGGGCGCCGTCGGCGTGAAGTAGAGGAAGAACGGAGTGGATGCGGGGGCTCTCCGCACGAAGTCGACGGCTTGCGCTGTAAGGACGCTCGTCACGTAGTCGGCCGGGGCCTGTCCATAGGTCCGCAACGTCCCCTGGTCGATCACGCGATACCCGTAGTAGGTGGTCGCTCCCGATTCATTAAGCTTCGCGAACCACCGGTCCCAGCCCGGCGGCACGTAGTTCCCCCGGTCGAACGGGTAGAGATTCAGGTACTTGCCTACCAGTCCGGTGGTGTACCCGGCGTCATGGAGCCACACCGGTAGCGTGTTGGCTTCATCGAGCAGGTGGCCGGTTTCGTTGTTCACCACGCCCGTGTGATGGGAGTACTGGCCCGTGAGGATGGTTGCGCGACTGGGACAGCAGAGCGGGGTGTTGAAGACGGCGTCGGGGAACCACCGCCAATGACCGGCAGGGTCCTGGATCTGCGACTGCAACCAGGGCATCACGGGCGGGTCGTGAGGAAGGGTTTCTAAGGATTGGTCGTCGGTGACGACGACGACGATATTGGGGCGGTGATCGGCGCCGGCTCGCCGAGTCAGGTCCGCAGCCCCGCCGATGAGCTTGAGGACGACCACTAGCGGAACCGCGAGCGCGAGGGTCAGAGCCACCGCGCCACGGCGGCGCGTCACCGCGAGATCCGCCCTCCGCCGCGCCCGTTGCGGGCAGCGATCAACCCGGCAGCGATCGACAGCGCGATCTCCTCCGGGCGCTGGCCACCCAGATCCAGCCCAACCGGCGAATCCAACCGGGTCAGGTCCTGATCGGTGAAGCCGGCAGCCTTCAGCACCTCGATATAGGGACCGACGTGGCGGCGGCTCCCCATGACCCCGATGTAGCGGGCCGGCGACCGTAGGAGCGCCGTCAGCACGGCGGCCACATCGGGGGCGTCGTGATCGGTGAGCACCGCCTCTGTGTCCTGCGTGATGTCCAGCGCATCGATGGCGGCGACCACGCGAGCGAACCCGGCACGGTCCTGCGCGGTGACGCGCTCGGATCGACGTTCGACCAGGATCGGCGCGACGGACAGGGTGGCGGCATGCGCCAGCAGCGCTCGCGCCACGTCCGTTGCGCTGACGACGACCAGCGGGGTCGGGGGCGTGACCGGCTCGAAGTACACCTCGATGTCGCCGTTCTCGTGATGCAGGGTTCGCGTCTGTGGGTCACCGGAGACCAGCACGTCGGCGGCGGCGATCGCGGCGGCCGAGTCGAACTCCGCGCACCCGAGCGTTCCGTATACGGCGCCGCCGGGAACGATGGACATGCGGTTCCCCACCCGGCAGGGCGGAGAACCGGTGACGCGAACCGCGGTTGCCTGGACATGTGCGGAAGGAAGGCGTTGAGGAGCCCGCGCCGGTCCGGCAGCGGGTACGTGGCCCGTGGGGTGGGCCCCCGTGGCACCCGCCAGGAGTTCGACCGCGTGGGGGACGATGGGGAGCACGGCTTCAAGTGACTCGCGGACCCCGTTGGGGCTCCCCGGCAGATTCACCACGAGGGCCGCCCCGACCGACCCGACCACGGCGCGAGAGAGCGCGGCCATCGGGGTATGCGCCAGACCGGCGGCACGCATGACCTCGGCAAGTCCCGGCGCCTCTCGGTCGATCACCGCGCGCGTGGCCTCGGGCGTCACGTCGCGTGGACCGAACCCGGTCCCCCCGGTGGTAACGACCAACGAGTGGCTCGACGCCAACTCGCGGATGGCCGCTTCGATAGCCGGGCGTTCATCCGGTGCGACGGCGCGCGTGGTCACATCGAATCCCGCCCCACGCAGGAGCTCCTCCGCAGCCTGGCCAGACGCGTCCTCTCGGGTGCCGGCCGTCACGCCATCGGAGACGGTCAGCACGGCGGCGCGCGGGGCTGCCATCGTTCTTAGGGCCTGAGTGCTCGGTCGCCTGATGACCGGGGGCCAGAGCGCTGACGTGCCTGGGCCATGATCTCGCGCGCGAACTCCTCGACCCCGGCCAACCGGTTGCGGTGCTTCGAGCCGTGGCTGCCAAGGACCTCCACACCCTTCGCTCGAAGCAGCGACGTCAGTGCCGGTAGCGTCCCCTGGGCGTTCAGACCGTAGGTGCAGAACACCGCTCCGAGGGTGCCCTCGAGCTCGGGCAACCCCTGGGCCCACTCGACCGCGCCTTCAGATGGGCCAACCCCGATCAGGAACAGCCCCCGGGTCCACGCGCCCAAGAAGAGGACGTCAGCGCCGGCAGCTTCGCCGGACGATAGAGCCCCCACATGGGAAACCGTGACGTCTGGCGTGGTGCCCTGTGCGACCAACGCGATGCGTTCGGCAACGGCTCGGGTCGTGCCCTTACGACTGTCATAGGCGACCAGAACCTTCATGCCCGGCATTCTACGAGGGCGAGGGAAGGTGTCCGGGAAGAACACTCGCGGTAGGCTCCAACCATGGGATGGGTCGAAGACTTCGCCACGATGCTGGGAGATGCTCCTCTTACCCCAGAAGAGGAGTCCCTCTTGCTCGACGCCGCCCGCGATGTGGCCCGCGGAGTGGAACGAAAGATCACCCCCCTTTCCACGTTCCTCATGGGTGCGGCCGTTGAACGCGCAAGAGCCGACGGCTTGACGCGCTGGGAAGCCCTCGCCGAGATCATGCGAACGCTCCGCGAGATGTTGCCGCCCGCCGAGTCACCGGCCGACCCCTCGTAACGACGAAGGGGGGTACCCTTACTGCCTGACATGACCCAGCCGCAGACATCCCCGCCAGCCTCCGGGCCGCTTGTCGACCAGTTCGGTCGCGTGGCTGATGACCTGCGGATATCGGTGACCGACCGCTGCAACTTCCGCTGCACCTACTGCATGCCAGCCGAAGGTCTCGCCTGGCTCCCCAAGTCCGAGATCCTGTCGTTCGAAGAACTAGCACGGCTCCTGGGGATCTTCGTGGGGCTTGGAGTGAGATCGATCAAGGTCACGGGCGGTGAGCCGCTGGTCCGCGCAGATCTGCCGACCTTGGTCAGGATGTTCCGCGAGGTCGGCCCCGACCTCGACATCTCGCTGACCACGAACGGGGTGCTGTTGGATCAGCAGGCCGAGGCTCTCGCCGCTGCCGGGGTAAACCGAGCTACCGTCAGCGTCGACTCGCTGCTACAACATCGATTCTTGGAGATGACCCGCCGGGACGCGTTGGACAAGGTGTTGGCGGGACTGCGGGCCGCGGAGGCTGCCGGGCTCACCCCCATCAAGATCAACTGCGTGGTCATCGGCGGGACCAACGACGGCGAGCTCATCGATTTCGCACGATGGTCTCGCGAGACGGGCTATGAGGTTCGGTTCATCGAGTACATGCCGCTGGACGCCCAGCACGAATGGGAGCGGGCGAAGGTGGTACCCGGCGCGCAGATCCTCGACGCGATCAGCGCCCGGTTCCCATTGGAGGCAATCGGCAACGGCAGCGAACCCGCCTCCCTCTATCGGTTCGCAGATGGTGCGCCGGGAGCGATCGGCGTGATCAACAGTGTCACCGAGCCCTTCTGCGACACGTGTAACCGGCTGCGTCTTACGGCCGAAGGGTTCGTTCGGGCGTGCCTGTTCGCGATGGAGGAAACGGAGCTCCGCGAGCCGATGCGACGCGGTGCAGACGACGACGAACTGGCCGCGCTGATCCGCGCGTCGGTGTGGGGCAAGTGGTCAGGCCACCGGGTGAACCACCCCGACTTCGTGCAGCCCGCCCGCAGCATGTCGATGATCGGCGGCTAAGCAGGCTCGGCCTACGGCCGGTTCTGGATGGGCAGACGCGGAACGTCCGGCGGTTCGAACCCCAGGATCTGCCCGTAGAAGGACAGCTCCGCGTGCGTCGCCGCGATGATGTTCTCGGCCTTGCGGAACCCGTGCTGTTCCCCCTCGAAGAGGAGATAGGCGTACGGCATGCCCTTGGCCTTGAGCGCCTCCACCATGATCTCCGCCTGCGCCGGTGGCACGACCTCGTCCTCTGCGCCCTGGAGCAACAGCACCGGACAAGACAGCAGGTCCACGTAGTGGATCGGGGAACGCGCGCGGAACGTGTCGGCGAACTCGGGGAACGGGCCGATCAACTGATCCAGATAGCGCGACTCGAACTTGTGCGTCTCACCGGTCGCGAACGGCTCAAGGTCGGCGAGTCCGAAGTAGCTGGAGCCGGTGGCGAAGTCGTCGTGGAAGGTGAGGGCGCAGAGCGTGGTGTAGCCGCCCGCGCTGCCGCCGGTGATGATCAGTCGCGCCGGGTCGGCCAGACCTTGCGCGGCCAGGAACTTCGTCGCGTTGATGCAGTCCATCGTGTCGACCACGCCCCAGGTGCCGTAGAGCCGCTCCCGATACGCACGTCCATACCCCGTTGAACCGCCGTAGTTCACGTCCACCAGCGCGAACCCACGCGAGGTGAAGTACTGCACCTCGAGTTCCAGCGCGGGGGCGTGTTCGGACGTCGGGCCACCGTGACTGTGAACGATCAGCGGTGGAAGCTCGCCGTCGGGCGCGATCGCGGCGGGGTTGGCGGGTGGGTAGTAGTGCGCGTGGGCGGTGAGCCCGCCCTCTGTCGGGAACTCGATCGGGACGGGTGTACTTAGGTAACCGGGGTCTAGGGATATCTCCGCACTTGTGCGCAGCACTTCCACTCCGCGCGATGCGAAGTCTAGATGGAGTACCTGAGCCGGCGTCGCTGGACCGGCTGCGATGAGCGAGGCGGCGCTGCCTTCTACGACCAACTCCGGCCAGTCGATCGCGGTGTGCGGCAGGTCCAGGTCCAGGAGTTCTCCGGAGGTGGGGTCGAGGATGGCTGCGTGCTGCACACCCCCCTGGCCGTAGAGGCACGCGATCCTTCCATCGGACAGGAAGCCGAATGGACGCTGACCGAACCCCCACGCGGGCCAACCGAATTCGGCCTGCATCGACGTGAGCGCGGAGATCACCCCGTCCTGTTCGCGGTAGAGATTCCACCAGCCGTCGGGATCGTTTACGAAGCAGAGGTCTCCCGAGGGACTCCACTCCGGCGCGACGACGGACTGGCCGGGACCCGAGGTGTCGGGGATCCGGCCGGCGACGTGACGAGGCGCGCTGATCGAACCATCAGGCGCCAGGTCCGCAGCCCAGAGCTCGGTCCCATCGAACGGCATGAACGGCAGATCCCACTCGAGCCAACACAGCTGCGTCCCATCGGCGGAGATCCGTGGCGCCGCGTAGAAGTCCCGGCCGCCGATGATCGTTCTGGGCTGGGACGAGCCATCGGGAGAGAGCACCGCGATCTCGTTCACGACGTCCTCCGGCCGGCTACTGCCCTCATGGCGTTCGCGAACGGTGATCAGCAACGACCCGTCGGGCGTAACCCGCCCGTCGGCGTAGCGATGCGTCCCGCCGGTATCAGGCGTGATCGGCCGCGGTGGCCCGCCGCCGGGGTCCACGCGATAGAGCCGCTGATCGGCCATGTTGGAGAACCAGACCGTTCCTCTGTGGACCACGTAGCTGCCGCCGCCGTACTCGTGAACCTTGGTCCGCGAGTTGAACCCATCGGGGATGACGTCCACCGGCGATGACCACGGATCGCCGCGGACGATGACGCCGCGCCCGCCCTGGGCCGGGCGTCCCTCGCGCCAGTACGTGATGCCATCTTCGAGCCACAGCTCCGAGAGCGAGAGCCCGCCCTGGACCAGCACGTCGGCGGTGATCGGTGATGGCCACGTGCCGAAGGGCAGGACTTCGGGAGTCACGCCGGGCGTCTCCCGACGATCACGCGGGTCACCGGCAGATCCCCACCTTTGGTGCTCTTCGCCTCGCGGAAGCCGCCGGCCTTGAAGACACGGACCACATCGCGCGCCCGGTCGGGGCTCACCTCTACCAGCAACCAACCGTTCTTGCAGAGCCAGGCCGGCGATTCCTGAACCGTTTTGGTGATGAGCCCCAGCCCGTCGTGGCTCTGGTCCGTCAGGGTGTGCTCGGGTTCCCAGTCGCGAACCTCATCCGGGAGATCCTTCAGCTCACCCTTCGCCACGTACGGAGGATGCAGCGTGATCACGTCCACCTTCCCGTGAAGTTCCTTGGGCAATCCGTCGAACAAGTCCCCCTGCGCGAACGTGGCTTTCAAGCCCAACCGCTTCGCGTTCTTGCGAGAAAGCTTCACGGCATCGGCAGCCAAGTCGGCGCCGTACACCGCAGCCTTCGGAACCTCGTCCGCAACAGCCAGCGCGATGGTTCCCCCACCGGTGGCCAGGTCCACGTGGACGGGCCTCTTGCGTTTGCGCAGCCGCACGATGGCTTGTTCGGCCAGGAACTCAGACGAATCACGCGGAACGAAGACGCCGGGGGCCGCCAGGATCTCCAGATCGCGGAACACCGTGTAGCCCTTGATGAACGGGAGGGGCTCGCCGGTCGCGCGGCGATCGATCAGCTGATCGAACCGCTCCGCGTCTTTCTTGCGGACCTCTTGATCTCCGGGCGGGTCCTCATCCACCCCGAGGACGAACATCAGGAGATCTTCGGCCTCGATCCGCTCCCGTCCCTTCTGCCAATGGTCGATGGCCAAAGACGCCTTGAGCACCGTGATGCCGCGGTCAGTCAGTTTCTTCGCTTTCATCGGGCGGCATCGTACCGGTTCGGCGTCGGTACACTCGCAAGCGACATGCCACGAACCAGCGACCCCAGCTCCCCAGTCGCCCGAGCCGACGGCGCCGAGAAGGCGAAGAAGGCGCGCGCGAAGAGACCACCTGCGACGACCAACGGCTCCGGTGATGTTCGGCTGACCGCGGATCGGCTGGTGGTTCGACCTCCTGCCGATGGTGAGCGGAAGTCTTCCGGTGGGCTCCTCATCCCCGCGACCGCCATGCCGGCCCCCAAGCGGTTGAGCTGGGCCGATGTGCACCTGGTCGGCCCCGACGTTCGCGTGGCCAAGCCCGGCGACCGGGTGCTGTTCCTGCCCTCAAGCGGCCTCGAGGTAGAACTGGACGGCGCAGACCTCGTACTGCTTCGCGAGCGCGACGTGCAAGCAGTGAAGTCTCCACCAGCATCGAAGAAGGACCGCGCGCCCGGCCAGTACCTCTGAGGTCGAGGGAGCCCCGGCCGGCACGTCGTTACGAGACCGATGCTTCCGCCAGCACTTCCGTGTGCGTCCCTTCCTGAAAGTCGTCGAACCCGACGGGCCAGGTGTGCGTGGGCCAGCGGAACTCCGCCCGTCCGATCGCCGGTCGATAGGCGACCGAGTACAGGGTGCCGAAGCCGTTCGCGTAAGAGGTCGAGAACAATGGTGCCTTGAGGAAGGCATCGGCGAACGTCTCGACCGTCTCGGTGGGTTCCTCCAGCAGATCCATGATGCGGCGTTCGCGTTCGATCGTGCGCGTCACGCGGGCTTGCTCGGGCCACTCCACGGTGTCCTGATGGTTCGTGGCCGCGGGGATCTGGCTGAAGATCGGTTCACGATCCGGCGAGAGATAGGCGGTCAGGACGCCGCCATCGCGGTCAACGACGGTGAGGTTGTGGCTCAGCGAGTACGGCAATCGGGCCAAGACTGCTCTGACCTCGGCGACGGTTTCGCACACCTCCAAGAGATATCGGACAACGATCGGGATGCCGAACCCATCCCCCAACACTTGGCGTCCTCCGAACGTCAGTGAGACCGCAAGACCCGCATCGTTCATCCCGTCCAACAACCCCCACAAGCAGTCGCTCATCCCCATCACGCGACGTTCCAGCATCCGGGTGGACCAGATGTCTCCCTCGAACCTGGAGGGCGCGTAGTCGTAGTTGCGAACCAACATCGGCCCACCTTCGCGCGTCCACGCCCCCTGGGAGCACGCGGCTAGGTACGGCGGAGGCTTGTACAGCGAGAGCATCCTGGCCGCCACATCCCCTCCCCCAGCCAGTTCCACGAGGCGCTCATAGGCGGGGATCAGTTCCGGCATATGGGTACGCAGCATGCGAACGCTGGTGGCGTAGGACGACCGTGCTGCCTCGCCCTCGCGAAGGAACCACTCTCGATAGTGGGGCCAGCGCTCCTCGAATACCGTCTGCCATCTCGGACCCGGCTCGTCCTCTTTCAGCGCCCGGAACGTGAACGGGACCATCCGCATCAGCGATCGCCTCCGGTCCTCACAGCATCTTGAAGCCGAACGGCTCCGGCCGCACCGGGGGGATGGCATGGCCACCTGGGGGGATGCTCGCGAACTGTGCCTTGATCCCCGTTATCCACTCGCGAGCGCGAGGGAGCAGTTCGTGCTCTTGCGACATGAAACGTCCGCGCGTGACCAGGATGCCGAGGTCGGCGCCGGGATACCGATACTGCCCCTCGGCTGCGATCCGCAGGTAGAAGGCCTCGTCTTCTCGCTTCACGGTATGCCAATCGGTGTCACGCCTGGCATAGCTGAGATGACTGTCCCCGGTGAGCGACCAGATCCCCGAGGCCGGCGCATGGGTGATCATCTCGACCGAGTCATCGGTCTGTTTGAGGATGAACTGGGTCCACTCGTCCACGTTGGCTGTCTGCGACCAGCGGTCGTTAAGGGCGTCGACATCGATGTAGTAGTCCAGGTCCATGAACTCGAGCAGATGGAAGAGGAACAGGGGCATGTCGCCGTAGGCAACCGCCGTGACGTTCGTGATACTGCTGGCCCCTGTGACCCGCGGGTTGAGTTCGCCCAGGTACATCTCTCCGGTCGTCGCGTCGGCCAGGAAGTCGAGCTCGAAGTACCCCCGATAGCCCTCCTCGCGCAAACGCTCCCCCATCGCGAACGTGCGCTCGCGGGCGAGTTGACGTTGCGCCGCCGTAAGGACATCGGGGCTCACGTCATTGCCGCACCAGCCACCGTCATAGGGCGTCAACTCCGGGAACCCTGTGAGCTCGGCCATGAGCGGACCGACCAAGGTTCCGTGCCGAGTGATGACTCCTTCGATCGCACATTCGCGGGGATCGATCCGCTTCATGACCTTGAGATCCTCGCCGATGATCTTCTTCCGGTCGGTCTTCCAGTCCGACTCGCGCGCGATGAAGAACGTGGTCTGGCCCGAGTCACCGTAGGGGGTCTGCACAACCAGGTCGTGGCCGAGCCCTGCGCCGTCGGCCAGCGCCAGCAACTCGCGGTACTCGTTCGCCCGGCCCATCGTGTTGGGGACACTCGGGACGCCGGCTTCGTCGCCCAGCCGCGTTGTCTCGATCTTTGAGTCGAGCCGATGCCGCAGTTCCGCCGTCGGGAACGCGACGTCAAGGCCAAGGTCTGCCGCAAGTTCCTCGGTCTCGCCGTCGAACATCAGGAACGCGACCTTGCCACCGGGGCCATTACGGTGCACCAGATCCGCGACCTCCTTATGACCCAGCAGATAGTTACAGATCTCCTCGATCGACTCGAAGGCCCGAGGTCCTTGCTCCTGCGGCACGAACACGTTCGGGTGCCATCCATCGAACGAGTCGTAGTAGTTCACGAACGTGAAGTTCCGCACCCACCGATCGATGCCCAGCAAGTTGAACGCCGTCGCCGAGACGAAGTAGATCGGGGTGTCGTTCGTCCTGAAGAACTGGCGGATCTCTGGTATCCCACGAAGCGGTGTCGCGCGGATCGCGTTGAACGCCTCCACGGTGTCCTCCTCGCTCAGGCCGATGTGCTCGGGCCCGATGTCCCGTGGCCGGACCACGATAGGCTCGGCGGCGGATGGCGATGCAGCGGGCCGTCGATCGGGCTCCGGCATCTGCGTCGTCGTCGACAGCGCCGTCATGCGTCCACCGATCGTGGTTGCTCGCGCCTCCTCCCGTTCATGGTCTCGTCGTTGGACGGCGCCCACAGCCGCGCGGGACAGCGCGACAAGCACGACGCTACCGGCGAGCCAGCCGATCACTGGGAGAGCCCACACCAGTCTCGGATAAATAGGCCCATGACCTGGGCAGTTTGGATCACGGACGGAAGGTACACCCGTTCGCCTATGCCGTGCGCCTGCTCGGCATATGGCCCGAAGCAGACCGCCGGGACGCCTGCGCGACCGAAGACACCGGCGTCGGTCGTGCCCGTCGTCGCGACGAGCGCCGGCGGGTTCCGGGCCTGACGGGTGAAGGCTTCGGCGAGTGACGTAACGAGCGGCGCGTCGTCGGGGACAACGTACCCCTCGCAAGAGAACCCACCGTAGAGCAAGGTCGCCTCTCCCGGATGGTCCTGCGTGGCGACGGCCACCACTCGTTCGATCCGAGCTTTGAGTTCGTGCATCGATGTACCGGGGTAGGCGGCGATCCGGTAGTGCGTCGTGCACCACCCCGGGACGGTGGACGCCCAATCTCCGCCGTGGATCTCGCCAACGTTGAGATTGATCGGATGGCCGAAGAGGTCGAATGGCGCCGGCGGGGAGACGTTGAGTTCAGCCTCGAGCACCCGGAGGGCATTGATGACCAGAAGGCTCTGTTCGATCGCGTTCACCGTGTTTCGGCCCTCGGCCGCATGCCCTGGGATCCCGGTGATACGCACGTTGAACCACAGCACACCGACCTGCGCCGTGGTGATCGCGGCGCCGAATGGCTCCGCGACGACTGCGGCGTCGGCGTGATACCCGGACAACAGCGTCTGCAATGTCCCGTTCCCCGTGCACTCCTCCTCTACGACAGATTCCAGATGGATGGGGGCACGGGGCGTGAGGCCGAGTCCCTTCAGCGCCTTCACCGCGCCCAGGATCGCGGCCAGACCGCACTTCATGTCGGCCGAGCCGCGCCCATAGAGCCACCCGTCCTCGCGATCTCCGCTGAACGGGTGCCGGTCACCCCACTGGCTGATGGGCTCGGGGCTAACGACGTCGATGTGTCCGTTGAGGATCAGGGAACGTCCATCCTTCACCGGACCCGGCCCCCAGGTGGCCACCACGTTGTGCTTCCCGTCCACGTCCCAGTCGAACGGTGAGGCGTCCGGGCTGGCTCGCAGCACGGCCGCATCCATCGGCACGTCGACCGGCTCCAGTCCGATGTCGCGCAGTGCCTCCCGCACGACGACCTGACCCGCCTCCTCGTTCCCAAGGGTCGTCGGAGCCCTCACCAGGGCGGCAAGGACATCGGCCATCCATTCGGCCTCATCCCCGATCGCATCCAGTATCCGGAGATCAACGGCAACGGGTTCGACGCCCGCCTGGACCGGGGCGAAGACGTCCCCGCGGCCGTCGAAGGCCAGCGGAGACGGCTCGACCTCCGATGT
Organism: Actinomycetota bacterium; assembly: GCA_043750215.1. Lineage (GTDB taxonomy): Bacteria > Actinomycetota > UBA4738 > UBA4738 > HRBIN12 > JANXVR01. Next base: position 1,201 of record JAYVBZ010000186.1, on the reverse strand, counting down.
GAGGCGGCTGCCACCATACGCGCCGCCGTCCTCAGGCCCCGGATGCATGGCCCGAGAGCCTACCAACGTCTTGCGAACCGCCCGAAGCGGTGGCTCGTACAGCCCTAGCTCTCGGGTGCACCACCCGCATCGCCCATCGGGGCCGGTGGCACTTGGGTTGGCGGGGTTGCCGGCATCGAGGGAGGAACCATGGGCGGAGCCGCAGGGGGTTCCCATCCCGCGTCCGCGGCAGGCGCATCTGCGACAGCTCCCATGGTCGCCGCCGGCATGGTCGCCGTCGTCGCACCCTTGCCCATCGACATGACCCCACCGACGATCGCCGCGTTCCGCCGATCAATGTCAGGTAGAGGCCAACTCCGACAGAGACGGTGAAGATGTTGTCCAGAACGCTCGGGCTCACCCCGGCGGCGGTGAACGTCCCCGCCGCTCCTGCCTTCGCATCAGCGATCCCACTTGACTTCGTGAGCATCACGTAGAGCCCACCGAAGATCCCTAGGGCGCCGCAGATGAACGCGAACCTCGCAGCGCGTGACCCCGTGACCTTCCCCACGATCGCCGCGATGCCAAGGGCGAGAACGAGGACCCTCCGATAAGAGCGAGCTTCCCCTCCCAACCCTTGGTCCCCGCGATCGAACTCGAGTTCGGGGTCGAGGAGAAACCGGGAAGGCCGCCGATGTCCACCCCGGTCTCTTTCTTGATGGCATCCGCGAACGCGACCAGGTCGATCTTGGCGGTCAGCCACGTCAGGAATGATCCGACCACCATCAGCGCGCCACCGACGACCATCAGGATGGCGCCTGACTGCTTCTTCTCCATCGGGGAACCTCTCTCTCAGTCTTTGGCCCAGGGAAGTGAAGCACCGAAGAGGTCTCAACAAAAGCGCATCCAAGGACTCCCTGAGCCTCCGCGCTTGGTTGTCGGAGCCAGTGTAATGCTGTAATGTCCATTCTATGAAGACGCCAGGAGATGTAGACATGCAGGTGCAGGGATGGTTCGCCGGACGGCTTCCCGATGGGTGGTTGACGGGGCCCCCGGAGGTCAAGATCGATCGGGACGAGATCATGGTCGTTGGGACTCTCGCCGACCCAGAACTGGGCGCCGACGCAACGCCCGAGATGCGCGGTGCGGCCTTCGCGTCAAGGATCGCCGGATTCCGCGAGGACACGCGGGGCCAGCGGATGCACATCGCCGATGAAGCCCA
>JAYVBZ010000185.1:0-9529 GCA_043750215.1 Actinomycetota bacterium | reverse complement strand
AGTTGGATGTAGCTGGTGCCGGCTGCGAAGAGGACTTCTTCTACGCCTTGATCTTCGACGCGCTCTCGGTGAACGGGGTCGATCCCGAGGAGGGTTCGGTAGGTCTCGACGGCTGCTTCGAGATCATCGACCGAGATGCCGATGTGGTCGATGTCGGTGAGGGAGATGGGCATGGTCACTCCTCGGACTGCATGCGGGTGATGAGGTCGCGGGCGTGGGGGAGGTGATAGGCGGGGAGTTCCAGGGCGCGAACCACGGAGGCGACCCCGTGAGCCCGGAGGTCGGCGGCCGGCCGGGCGCCTTTGGCCGGGGCTTCCAGCACGTAGAACTCGACGAGCTCCAGGAACTGGCGGAGCGAGGGGAGTTGTTCGCCGCGCTCGTAGGTGTAGATGGATTGGCGAGACGCCGGGCAGCTGGCCGTGTTGGAGGCGGTCTCCACCGAGCGGTAGCCGGAGAACCTCCGCACGTCTCGGAGCAAACCTCCCACCACCTGACGATCGTGATCGCTGACCGGTGGGAGCTTCTTCCTTGCCATCCGCCCAGCCTAGCGGCCGGGTACGGCCGATAGCTCGCGCAGGCACCCTTCGGTCCCCCGTTTGGGCCGAACGGCCGGTATCCGGGTGAGACCGGTCGGTGTAGCGTGGCAGCCCTCGGCGCAACCTCCGTGCGCCCAACGGCCCAGGAGCTTCGGTGATAGACAAGGAACCATCAGTTGCAGCGACCGCCGCGGACATCCTGAGTGGGTCGTCCTTGATGCAGCAGGGCCGTGCGGATGTATTCCGTCAGCGTGAGCGGACGCGTGTCAAGAAGGTGTGGCACGCGGCCACCGTCTTCATCCTGGTCGATGCGTTCCTGGCCTACCGCTACTTCAGCCACCAGCCGTTCAAGCTGCCCACGCTTGGTGACAACGCGATCTTCATGGTCCCCGCCATCATCATCGGACTGGCGATCATGGTCATGGTCATCGGACCGCTGTTGAGTGGGCGTTCGCCCCATCTCGTGGTCTACCCCGAGCAGGTCGAGGTCGGGCTTACCGAGTTGAAGGGCTTGGACAGCCAGGTCGATGAAGTGGTGCGATCGCTGGACGTGTTCTTGGGTCACGCGACGTTCCGCGCCGAGCTCGGCGGGACTCCGCGTCGCGGGATCTTGTTCGAAGGACCGCCGGGGACCGGCAAGACCTTCCTCGCCAAGGCCATGGCCAAGGAAGCAGGGGTGCCCTTCCTGTTCATCTCGGCACCGTCGATGACCTCGCACTGGCAAGGGATGAGCGCGCATCGGATCCGGTCGTTCTACAAGGCCCTGCGCAAGGCCGCGCGCAAGGAGGGTGGTGCCATCGGGTTCATCGAGGAGATCGACGCCATCGCGATGTCGCGGTCGTCGGTGAGCGCCACGCCCGCTCCCGGCGGGCTCGGTCGCTCGGTGTCGCACATGGGCGGCGGGGACACGGGCGCCATGGTGAACGAACTCCTGATCCAGATGCAGTCCTTCGATCAGCCCGCGGCGGGGGAGCGGATCAAGGCGAAGTTCATCGGCTGGATCAACGGCTACCTGCCCGCCCACCGGCGGATGATGTCGATGAAGCCCAGCTACTCGAACATCCTGTTGATCGCCGCAACGAACCGTGCCGACTCTCTGGACCCGGCCTTGCTTCGGCCCGGACGGTTCGATCGGCGCCTCTATTTCGATGTGCCCACCAAGGCCGAACGGCGCGACCTGATCGACTTCTTCCTGGACCGCAAGTCGCATCACGAACAGCTGGACTCGCACGAGGCGCGAGAGCATCTGGCGTTCGAAACGTTCGGCTATACACCGGTCATGATCGAGCACCTCTTCGACGAGGGCCTCCTGGTGGCGCTCCGGGGCGGCCGCCGCGAGATGAACAACGACGACATCATGGAGGCGAAGTTCACCGAGGAGATCGGGACCAAGCAGCCGGTCGTCTACACGGATGGAGACCGGGATTCGGTGGCGACCCACGAGGCCGGACACGCCACGGTGGCCTACATCCTGGGGAAGGGCCGCAGGCTGGAGGTGCTCTCCATCATCAAGCGCCGGGGCTCGCTCGGGCTGCTCGCACACAGCGAAGAGGAAGAACGCTTCACGCAGACCAAGACCGAGATCGAGGCCGGTATCGCGATCTCGCTGGGCGGGTTGGTGGCCGAGGAGATGGTCTTCGGCGAATCCGGGACCGGTCCCGCGAGCGATCTGGCCCACGCCACGGAACTCGCCGCGCGTATGGTCGGTTCGTTCGGGATGGCGGGTTCGCTCATCAGTTTCGACGCCATGAGCGAAGGACCCCTCGGCGGGAAGAACCTGGTAGCCCGGGTGCTCGGCGACGGCGAAGGCAAGGCCCGGGTCGAAGACATCCTGGTCGCGCAGAAGGAACGCGTTCGCGCAGTGCTGGAAGAGAACCGCGACATCCACACGGCCCTTCGCACCGCCCTGGTCCAGCGCGACGAGCTTGTCCGCGACGAGATCCTGGAGGTCGTCGAGAAGACGCTGGCCAACCGGAACTAAAGCGACCGAGGTTCCCGCGTCGCGGGATAGACTCACTCACATGACTCGCTCCGTGATCATCGCGGGTGCTCGAACCCCGTTCGGCAGGTTCAACGGCGCGCTGGCCTCCGTGCCGGCAGTCGATCTCGGTGCCGCCGTCATCAGGGAGGCGCTGATCCGCGCCGGCCTCGCACCGGAGCAGGTCGAGTACACGATCATGGGCCACGTCCTGCAGGCCGGACAGGGGCAGATCACCTCGCGGCAGGCAGCCATCTCGGCCGGGATCCCGAAAGAGGTTCCGGCCCTCACGGTGAACAAGGTCTGTCCGTCTGGCCTGGTCGCGATCGCCACGGCAGATCAGATGATCCGCGCAGGCGACCTGGACATCGTGGTCGCGGGCGGCATGGAATCCATGACGAACGCGCCGTACGTGATCCCGAAGGCCCGGGCGGGGAACCGTTTGGGGAATGTCGAGATGCTCGACTCCATGATCCACGACGGACTCTGGTGCGCCTTCGATGATCAGCATATGGGCCAGGGGACCGATCAGATCAACGCCGAGCTGGGCGTGAGCCGTGAAGCGCAGGACGAGTGGTCCGAGCGGTCCCACCGCCGTGCACAGGAGGCGTGGGGAGCCGGGCGCATGGCCGAAGAAGTGATCGCGGTTCAGGTTCCCCAGCGCAAGGGCGACCCGGTGGTGTTCGACCGGGACGAAGGGATACGCCCCGACACCACCCTTGAGGGCCTCTCGGCGCTGACGCCCGCATTCACCGCGAATGGAACCGTGACCGCGGGCAACGCCTCACAGATCAGCGACGGCGCCGCAGCCGTCCTGGTTATGAGCGAGCGGAAAGCCCAGGAGCTCGGCCTGACGCCTCTGGCCGAGATCATCGCGTACGGGATGAGTGCCGACCGGTATCCGTCGCTCCACACGGTTCCCGCCCTGGCCACGGAGCGGGCGCTGAAGCGCGCCGGCCTGGCGGCCAAGGACCTCGGCCTCCTAGAGATCAACGAGGCGTTCGCGGCGGTGCCTATCCACTCGGCGCAGATGCTTGGAGCCTCCGAGGACATCGTGAACGTGAACGGCGGGGCGGTTGCGCTGGGCCATCCCATCGGTGCCAGCGGTGCGCGGATCGTCCTCACGCTCGCGTTGGAGCAGCGACGTCGGGGCGTCGAGTTCGGCGCTGCCGCGATCTGCGGCGGCGGTGGTCAGGGCGATGCGCTCATCCTGCGGGCACTGAGCTGACCGGCATGCCCTCCGCCGACCGCCCCTACGAGCTGCCCGAAGAACTCGAGGAGTTCCGTGCGGTCATCAGAGCGTTGTTCGCGGAGAAGGTCGCACCTCGGGCGGCGGAGATCGACGCACAGGATGAGTGGCCTGAGGATGTCTACCGAGTCCTCGTGGACAACGACCTTATGGGCGTCGGCTATCCGGAAGAGGACGGGGGTTCGGGCGGCGGTCAGCTGGCGTTCGGGGTATTCATCGAAGAACTCTCGCGGGTCTCCGCCGGTGCCGCGCTTACCCCGATGGTAAGCAAGCTCGGCGTGATCCCGCTCATGCTGGCGGGGACAGACCAGCAGCGGCGAACCTATACGTCGGCGATCGCGCGCGGAGAGATGCTCATGTCCTACGCCCTGACCGAACCCGACGCCGGGTCAGATGCGGGTGCACTGGTGACTCGGTACGCGCGTGAGGATGAAGGCACGTTCGTGCTCAACGGTACGAAGCGGTTCATCTCCGGTGCCGGCGTGAGCCATATGTACGTCGTGTTCGCGACGAAGGATCCCTCACTTCGAACGAAGGGCATCAGCGCGTTCCTGGTCGCGCGCGAGGACCCCGGCGTGAGCTTCGGCCCGGCCGAGCACAAGATGGGGATCCACGGCTCACCCACGCGAGATGTCATATTGCAAGGTGTTCGCGTCTCCCACGATCGGCTCATCGGCCAGGAGGGCGGCGGGTTCGCGATCGCGATGCGGACACTGGACTACTCGCGTCCCGCCATCGCCGCGCAAGCCGTCGGCATCGCCCAAGGGGCCCTCGACCTGGCGGTGGCCTATGCGAACGAACGGGTCCAGTTCGGCAAGAAGCTGGTGGAGTTCGAAGGGGTCTCGTTCTTACTGGCAGATATGGCGATGAAGGTAGAGGCGGCGCGCGTCCTCACCTATCGTGCGCTGGCGGCCTGCGAGGCGGGGGACCCGCGGGCCACGTTCCATTCCTCGGTAGCCAAATGCGTCGCCTCCGATAACGCGATGGCTGTCACTACAGACGCGGTCCAGGTCCTCGGCGGCAACGGCTACATGCGCGAGTACCCGGCGGAGCGGTACATGCGCGATGCGAAGATCACCCAGATCTACGAAGGAACGAACCAGATCCAGCGCTTGGTGATCGCCCGGGAACTGCTGAAGTCCCTGGGTTAGCTGGGCTCCGCTAGCCGGCCGATCTCGCGCACCAACATGTCCTGGTCTTCCTCACCCCATGGGCCTTCGCCCTGGGCAGCGGCCGCGTCGTCCACAACGATGTGGAGGTCGGCACCGGTCTGGGACGTCGTGTCTTCGGCCGCCGCGCCGTTGATCCCGCCGTCCGGAAGGAAGACTCGGAACAACGAACCGGTCCCGTCTTCACGCGAGTCAACTTTTGCCCATCCTCCCTGGATCTCGGCGAAGCGCTGGACCACCGGGGACAGGGAGGCGTCTGAGGACGGTTCGGGGTCGCTAACGGAGATCAGTGCGCCGCCTTCCGTGTGCTGCAACGTCACCACGATCGACTTCCCCGGCGCTGTCCGATCGGCGCTGGCACGAAGGAGCCCGGCGAGTACCTGCTCCGTCCGCAATTGATCAACTCCGCATATCAGGGGCTCGGTCATGACGCGGACATCGTGGTTATCGCTCACGTCGGATTCGGACACTACCCGCTGTACCAAGGCCTCCAGGTCCGTCCGGCGAACGGTGAGCTCGACCGAGCCACGCGCCAGCTTGTCGGCATCGGCCAGGTCGCTCACGGTCAGGTCCAGGCGTCGAGCGTAGGCGGTGAGTTGCTTCACCAGCTGTGCCTGATCCTTCGCGTCCTTCTTGTACTTGAGGATCTGGGTGATCCCGAGGATCTGCGTCAGAGACTTCTTCGCATCAAGGGTCAGCTCCTTCAGGAACGGCGATGAGGCACGACGGTCCTCGAGCCGAACCACGTCCTGTCCCTCCTCGGAGTCCGAGGCGGCCGCGGCCGCGCCTTGCTTCGTATGCTCTTCGGTCCGTAGGTCCCGCAGGGCATCGGCCATCTGGGTTGAACGTAGCTGAGACAGCGTTTCGTCCAGCCGCTCGTTCAAGACCTCGACCGAACGCTCGGCTTCGCGAGCACGCTCCTCCATCTCCATGAGCCGATCGGTTTGTCCTGCCAGCCGCTCCTGAGTAGCGTGGAGGATCTGATCCATCTCCAGCTGTCCGTTCTCGTCGGCGAGTTCCAGCTGGCGGCGGTTCTCTAGGTCTTGGAGCTTGCGGGCCAGGTCAGCGTTCGCTTCGGTCGCCTCTTGCAGGTCTGCCACTGTCTTTCGAGTCGCGGCCTGCTGGGCGCGCAGTTCCTGCTCCGCGCGATCGGTTCGTTCGGCGAGTTCGTCGGCGCGGGCGGCCTGCCCTGCCGACTCCTCGGCGGCTGCGGCGCCGGCCTCCCGCATCAAGGAAAGCTCGTTCCTGGTCGTCCCCAGCTCAGCTCGGCTGATCGTGAGCTGTTCGCTGGCGGCAGCGAACTCGGTCTGGAAGTCTTCGCGTGTTCGACGAACCCGGGCTTCCAGGTCGGCGTCTCGTTCGACCAGTTCGGCTCGATGCGAGGCTTGAACATTCTCGAGTTCGGCGCGGGTCGCGCGAAGCTCGTCTTCAAGCATGGCTGCTCGCTGCTCCTCGTTGCGCAGCGCCCGCAGTTCCTTGCGGGTGGCTTCAAGCTCCGTGCGCGCGGCACTCATCTGCGCCTCGGCCACGCTACTCGTCTCCTGGGTGCGGAGCATCTCCGATCTGGCTGATTCCAACTGCTGCTGGAGTTCGCGGATGCGCTGAGTCTGCACGGTCAGGGCCTGGCGAGCCTGGTCCGCTTGTTCCCCGCCGCCCATGATCTCGGCTTGCAAACGCTCGAGTTCTCCCAAGGCCTGCTGGAGCGAGGACTCGTGTACGTGGGCAGCTTGCTCTGAAGCCCCAGCGCGCGCGTTCGCCTGGGCGAGCGCAGCTTCCCGAGCGGCGATCTCCTGGTGGGCGCCCTCGACCAGACCTTTGGCTCCGTCCAGTTCGACGCTTGCGGTTCGGAGCTGAGCCTGGGCGTCTGCGAGCGTCTCTCGAGCGGTCCTGGCTTCTGTCTGTGCCTTCTCCAGATCTGCCTGAAGGGTTCGTGCCAGGTCGACGTGGGCGCGAACCGCCTCGCTCTCCTCGCCGGCCATGGCCTTCGTAGATTCCAGCTCGCGGTGCAGGCTCTCCGACTCTTCGCGAGCCTGCAGCATCGTGGCGTCCCTGTCGCGAACCGCTTGATGGTGGGCCTCGCGCAGACTCGTGAGGTCGGTCTGTAGCGATGTCGCCTGCGTGCCCGACGTCTTGGCTTCAGCGTGCGCACGTTCCAATGCCTCCTGGGAGGAGAGGATCTGGACGTGCGCCGCATCCAGCTCGCGCTCGAGGTCCAGGGCGCGCTCGGCGCGCTCATCCTGGGTTCGCTCCGCAGCCTCCGCCACGCTGTCGAGCTGACGACGAGCGGCAGAGAGTTGGGTCTGCGTTCCTTCGAGCTCGGCGCGCACGCCGGCCAGTTCCGCCTGGATCCGCTCGCGATCCGCTTGCTCCTTGGGGTCGGGTCCGCCCGCGGGGGACGGTGCGCCGCGCAGTGCCCCTTCGAGCTTGTCGCGTTCCTCGCTCACCGCCCGGAGCTGGCCTTCCATGAGGCGGAGCTTGCCTTCGGCGTGGAGGGCACGTTCCTCCAGCGCGGGATCTCCGTCGGCGATCGTGGGGGTCCGCTCCTTCAAGTGGAGTTCGTCGAGGGTCTTTCGGTATTGCTCCTGCAGCACGCTCAGGCGTTCCTCCGCCGCCTTGGCGCGTTCCTCCGCCATGCGTCGTGCATCACCCTCTTCCTTCAACCCGTGTTGGGCAGGTTCACGCACCGGCGAGCGCTCCATCTCTCGCCGCGGGGGGCGAAGTGGCTCCCGGGTCACGCGTGCCTGTTGCGAGACCGCGGACATCTGCTTCCGGCGGAAGCTGATGTTCGCTCCGGCTGAGTCGGCGATACGACCGACCCACCAGAGCATGAACAACGCGGGCAGGATGGCCAGCGCCATGATGAGTCCCGCGGCGGTCCACGGACGACCCGCGGCATCGATCGGGGCCTTCGGCATGGTGAACATCACGGTGCCCTGCGTGCCGAACCTTTGGATCGGGAGCATCACTGTGAGGTCCATGCCCACGATGGAAGGAACAGCACCGCCGTGGTTGGCGGTCTTGATCGCGAACCGCTCGCCCAGCATCTTGTTCCCGATCCGCGAATTCTCGATGTCGTAGAGGATCGTGCCCATCGTGTTGTAGAGGGTCACGTCGGATATCGACGTTGCTCCCAAGGCGACGGAAAGTTCTTGGTTCAGCGTGGCCGCGCGCGAGGGCGAGGACATCGCGCTCAGGTCGTTGTCGCTGAAGATGCTCGAGAGCGTGTGCTGGACCGCCGACTGTGCCTGGCTGACCATTGCCGCTTCCTGGCGGACGCGCGCCCGGCTGGCCATGACGATGGAGCCGATCGAGCCAACGGCGAGCAGCACGATCAGCGCGAATAGCGGGACTCGCGCGATGCGTGAAGCTTTCCCCGGTCGGCTCATGAGATCCCCCTCTTGTCCTTAACCGCAAGTTCCTTGTCTCTTGCCTATCGGCATCTACCTCCCGAACCTTCAGTCCCAGGGGAGGGGTTCTAGTCAGGACCTACTGGTCCGAACTGACTACCCCCCTTCTCAGGTAGGGGAGCGGCGTGTGTCAATAGGCGTCGCTCACGTCGGACGCTTTGCGTGGGGCGACCGACATCGGACACGATCAAAGCGGGTAGGGGGGATAGGCATGAAGGTCCGTTCGAGCGGACGACTTCCCAGGGCTGGTATCGCGGCCGTGCTGGTGGCTGCTCTCGGGGCCGGGGCGATGTTGGCCACGCATGTTGTTGCTGCCCCGCAGCCGAGTGTCAACGATCAGATCTCCCAACTGGACAAGCAGTACGACGCGAAGATCGCCGATGCATCAGATACGCCTGTAGCCGTCAACGCGATAAATGCTTGGTACGAGTCTCAGTTTCAGAAGATTGGCGGCGAAGCGCCGAACGACCCATCGTCGCCCCAACCCTCCGATAGCGTCGGGTACACGCCGCCGGAAGGGGTCCGCGTCCCAACTGAATCACAGCCTGGCTATACCTTCACGAACTTCTGGTCAAACGGCGTCGACGGGGATGGTGTCCTAGAGGTGTTCGCTGGATCGTCCGAAACGGAGGGCGGAGGAGTACTCGTCTACGACGTCAAGGATGGGCTCTTCTATCCGACTCCCGATCCGACTAAGTCGCTGACCATCACGGATGTCGATGGTTCATCGATCTCTCTCGTCGACGACGCTGGAAACAAGTACACGTTTGACGCGCTAAAACGCGCCTATAACTGATCCTTGTCGCGAACCGATCGAAAGACCACCTTTCGGGGGCTCCTTTCACTGAGATCCATTCTGGCGCTGGTCCACCGCGATCGGGCAGAGCTTGGGAGGGTCACTCTTGCGGCCGATGTTCAACTGGGGGGATGCCCGCCGTCTTGGGCCTCCCGTTTGAGTCGCGGCTCGCCACTTTCTCCCGCCGGCTCGGCCGGGTCGCCCTCGGCTCTCCTGGTCCACCTACTCCCCGGCCACCTCCCAGCTCTTATCCGCCGCGAGCTGGCTCGCCACCCCCAGCTGGTGGGGGACGCTGTTCCGGTCGTTCGCGTCCGCCTTCGACACTCACGCATAGACTCCTACCCGCAATGACCAACCTCCCTTCCCTCGGCGACCTCAGCGGCGTCAGCAGCGC
>JAYVBZ010000184.1:0-1939 GCA_043750215.1 Actinomycetota bacterium | reverse complement strand
CGGGCCACCCACGTTGTCTTCGTGACCGAAGAGACCTTCGACCACGTAGGTGAGGCCCTCGACATCGCGGTGCGGATGCATCGGCCAGACGGCGCCGGGGATCAGCCGGTCGTCATTGAAGACGCGGAGCGTGCCGAACCCCATGTACTCGGGGTCGTGATACGAGTCGAATGAGTAGTGCCAGCGCGCTCGGAACCAGCCGCCGCTGACGTCGCTGATCTCGGAGTCGCGGCGGATCTTGACGGTCATCGCGAACTCAGAACGAGATGACCGGGCAAGTGAGGGTGCGGGTGATCCCTTCGAGGTCCTGCATCGGCATGACGACCTTCTTCGCCAGTTCGTCCAGGTCGGCCGCCTCGGCGCGCGCGATCACGTCGTAGGGGCCCGTGACGCCATCCACCTGCGCCACGCCGCTGATGCCCTTGATCATCTCGGTGACCTGTCCCGCCTTGCCGACCTCTGTCTGAACCAGGATGTATGCGGTGACCATGTGGGGCTCCCTCCGCTCGCCGGGGCGACATCGTAGGAGGGTTCGGCCGCGAACGCACATCGGCTTGGCAGGCCGCGAGGGACCGGGTGCGCGATGTTGCGCGTTTCCGGGACGGCTGGGACACTTCCGCGCATGACCAAGGTTGCGATCATCGGCGCCGGAAGTGTCGAGTTCACCCGCAACATCATGGCCGATCTCAGCTCGTATCCCGAACTCCAGGGCCAACTCCATGTGGCCCTCCACGACATCGACCAGGAGCGGCTCAGATATGCGCGTCGGGCCGCCGAAAGCATCGTCGCGCGCGCGGACGCCGGCCACACCGTGAGCGCTCACTCGGATCGTCGCGAGGCGTTCGACGGCGCGGACTACCTCATCAACGAGATCCAGGTCGGCGGCGTGCCAAGCACGTACATCGACTTCGATATCCCTCGAACCTACGGATTGCGCCAGACCATCGCCGACACCATCGGCGTCGGCGGGATCATGCGCGGCCTGCGCACCATCCCCGTCATGATCCAGATGGCCGACGAGATGGCAACCCTTTGCCCCGGCGGTCTGCTCCTCAACTACACGAACCCCATGGCCATGGTGCCGTGGGGGATCTACGCCGGCAGCGCGTGGCCCGCGTCACGAACCATCGGCGTGTGTCACAGCGTTCGCGATACGCATCACTTCTTGGCGGACACGGTCGGCGTCCCTGAGGAGGACATCCGCTTCGTCACCGCAGGGTTCAACCATCAATGTTTCGTGTACACCTTCGAGAACCTGCACACGGGCGAGGACCTCTACCCACGGCTTCGGGCGGTGGTGGACGCCGACCCGGAAGGGTTGGGGCGCAGGGTACGTGTGGAGATCTTCAAACGGTTCGGCTACTTCCCAACCGAGTCCTCCGAGCACTCCAGCGAGTACGTACCGTGGTTCATCCGCCACGACGATCAGGTCGAGCACTTCCGCGTGGAGATCGACGAATATCTCCGCCGCTGCGAAGAGAACATCTCTGAGTGGAAGGACATGAAGGCCAAGCTGGATGCCGGACAAGAACTCGATATCGAGCTTAACGACGAGTTGGCCGCACAGATCATCCGAGCGGCGGAGACCGGCGTGCAACGACATATCTACGCGAACGTCCGCAACGGCGGCCTCATCGACGGGCTCCCGGCCGAGGCATGCGTCGAGGTTCCGTCCGTCGCCGATGCGAACGGCGTTACGCCCACGCGCGTCGGCGCGATCCCGCCGCAGACACTGGCGCTGAACCGAACCTTCTTGAATGTAGTGGAGCTGACGGTGAAGGCCGTGCTCGAGGGGAGGCGCGATCACGTCTATCAGGCCGCTCTCCTCGACCCGAACACCGCCGCACACCTCACGACAGCGCAGACACTCGCGATGGTGGACGAGCTCATCGCCGCCCACGGCGACATGATCCCCGAAGCGATCCGCCGGGCCTGAGGC
>JAYVBZ010000183.1:0-5230 GCA_043750215.1 Actinomycetota bacterium | reverse complement strand
CGTCGTGACCCCGCCGGACTCTGGCGAGAACTTCGAGCACGACGGCAATTGGGTGGGCGGCAGCATGGAGCTGAAGGACTTCGCCGACACCATGTCACTCACGGGAGAGTCCAAGGGTGTGCGGATACGAGGGCTGAACGACAAGCAGGCTCGTGAGGTCTACTACTTCGGCCTGTTCCCGAACCTCCTACTGAGCCTGCACCCGGATTACGTGATGACGCACCGGTTCGAGGCGCTGGGACCCGGAGAGAGCAAGGTGGAATGCCAGTGGCTCTTCCCGCCCGAGGCGCGCGAACGCTCCGACTTCAGCCCCGACTACGCGAGCGAGTTCTGGGACATCACGAACCAAGAGGACTGGGTCGCATGCGAGTCCGTCTATCGCGGTCTTCAGTCCGGCGGCTTCCGCCAGGGCCCCTTCGCGTGGAGCGAGGACGAGGTGCACTCGTTCATGGCCATGGTTGCGCAGGGCTATCTGGATGGGTACGCAAGCAAGCCGCCCTTGATCCACGAACTGCCCGCTCCCGGCGTCTAAAGGGCCGGGGACGCGGATCTCTGACCAGGGGTCGGGAACCAGGCTTGCAGGTTCGCCCATCTCCTCCCACCATGGCCCAGCACGTATAGGGGGCAGAGGTTGGCCGGCGCAGGGTCGGACGCCAACGCCCAGACCGGAAGGAAGCGAGATGCCTGAGCCGTTCGACATGAGCCTGGTCCAACGGGGTGCCCGTAATCGGCGGACCCCGTACTACGAAGCCACCCAGCGCTACGGACCCAAGGGTTTCACCGTCTACAACCACATGTACTTCCCCATCCGCTTCTCCTCCTTCGAGGACGAGTTCGACACGCTGCTGAACGGGGTCACACTCTGGGACGTCGCCGTGGAGCGATGCCTGGAGATCAGCGGCCCGGACGGCTTCACGTTCGCCCAGCTCCTGACATCCCGCGACCTCTCCAAGTGTGCCGTCGGTCAAGCCAAGTACGTGCTCATCTGTGACAGCGACGGAGGGATCATCAACGACCCGGTCCTTACCCGGATGGATCAGAACACCTTCTGGTTCGCGCTCGCTTCCTCCGACGCGCTCCTGTTCGCGCGCGGCCTGAAGAACGCCTACCCGAACCTGGATGTGAGCATCAAGGAAGCCGACGTAGCGCCGCTCCAGGTCCAAGGCCCGAAGTCCAAGGACCTGATGCTCAAGCTGCTTGGGCCGGAGATCTCCGACCTGAAGTACTACTTCTGGACCAACGCGACCATCGCGGGCGCCCCGGTCGTGATCACGCGGACCGGTTGGACCTCCGAAGTGGGGTACGAGGTCTACCTCACCGACGGGACCAAGGGCACCGATGTCTACGAGGCGATCATGGCGGCGGGCCAAGAGTTCGGTATCAAGCCGACCGGACCCTCCGACATCCGTAGGATCGAGGGTGCGATCTTCAACCAAGGCGCCGACATGAGCTATGAGAACAACGCCTTCGAACTCGGACTGGACCGACTGATCGACTTCGACCTTTCGGACGAGGCGTCCATCTCCATGGCGGCCTACCGCAAGATCCAGGCGGCGGGCGTGAAGAAGCGGATCAACGGGGTGACGTTCGACGGAGATCCATTCCCCGCTCTGAACAACGTCAAGTGGCCCGCCAGCATCGATGGCGCGCGGGTCGGCAAGTCCACCTCGGCGATCTACTCTCCCCGCCTGAAGCAGAACATCGGGTACTGCTGGCTTCCGACCGAGCACTCGGTGCTGGGGCAGAAGGTGACCGTCGACACCGAGTGGGGTGAGCGCACCGCCACGGTGACCGTGATGCCGTTCGTGGACCCGGCCAAGTCCATCCCGATCTCCTAGATCCTCGTTACCGAACGCTGTTCAGGGTTCGGGCTCGGCTGCGCGAAGTATTCCTCGCACAGTTTCGGCCCGAACCCTTGCGCGTCCCCCATCTCGGAGTCGATGCTGGGCGCTATCCGGACCAGCGGTGTTCGGCGAACAGGGGTTCGAGTCGATGGTGAACGAGCGGCAAGAGATGCTCGAGAAGAGCGCGACGTTGTACTTCGGTCCGTGGTATCGGAAGTCACCGTTCTTCGAGGCGACCCGGCGTGCGGGCTGCACCTCGTACGACATCTACAACCACATGTACCTTCCCGCCTACTACGACGACGTCGAGGTCGAGTACTGGGCGCTGAATGGCAGCGTCACCATGTGGGATGTCGGGGTCGAGCGCACCGTCCAGGTGTCGGGCCCCGATGCCGACCGCCTGATCGACATGATCACGTGCCGTGACCTCACGAAGTGCGCCATCAAGCAAGGCAAGTACATGTTGGTGACCGGACCCGACGGCTCCATCGTGAATGACCCGGTGCTCCTGCACGTTGCCAAGGACAAGTGGTGGATGCAACTCGCGGACTCCGACGCCGGTCTCTACGCCCTGGGCGTTGGGGCAGCTGCAGGACTGGACGTGGAGGTCAGCCTGCCGGATGTGCATCCGATGCAGGTCCAGGGGCCCGACTCCGGCAAGACACTCGAGAAGCTGGTTGGCAAGAGCATCTTCGACATCAAGTACTACTGGGTCGAGGAGTTCGAGATCAAGGGTATCCCGGTGCTGATCAGTCGTACCGGATGGACGGCCATCCCGGGGTTCGAAGTCAACCTCTTGGACGGAACGCAGGGCGATGCGCTCTGGGACGCAGTGATGGAGGCCGGCCGGGAGTTCGACATCCGACCGATCGCGCCGTGCGAGGCCCGGCGTATCGAAGGCGGGATCTTCAACTACGGCTCTGACATCAAACTCGGCGACACCCCGTTCCATGTGATGGGCCTGGAGCGCCTGGTCGAGGAGCAGCCGCAGGACTACATCGGAAAGGCTGCGCTGGAATCTCTGCGGAAGAGCGGTGTTGACCGCAAGCTGGTTGGCGTCGAACTCGAGGGTGAAGAGCTCCGAGCGGAGATGTCCGAGTACTGGTCCGTCGTCCAAGACGGGAAGAAGATCGGGCACCTCACCGACGCGGTGTGGTCGCCCGGCCTGAAGAAGAACATCGGCTACGTCTGGGTGCCGATCGGCCTCGCCGCCCCCGGCAATAGGCTCGATATCGAAACCGAGGATGGGGCCCACCTGGTCGGGACAACCTCAACGATCCCGTTCGTCGATCCCAAGAAGGAGAGGCCCGCAGCGCCGATCAACGCCTGACTCATGTGGGTTCCTTCCGGCCTATCCGGCTAGGCGCGATACGCTGGAGTGGTCGAACTGCCGGGGCAAAGGGTGTCGAATGGTTCCCGGTACTCCACCGAAAGGACCTCGATGCGCCACCGCCTGTTCCTCGCGCCCATCCTCCTGATCACGCTGTCCGCCGCTGCTTGCACCCCGACCAGTGGGGCGCCCTCCGCGGCGCCGAACGCGCAGACCGTGAGTCTCCCTCCTCTGCAAACCTCCGCCCAGCCCGTCGAAGCAGTGGTGCGTCGAGTGTTGCCCTCAGTGGTGAGCGTCACGACGGATCTGTATCACGCAGACCGACTGGGCAATGCGCAGAAAGGTCAGGGCGTTGGGACGGGCTTCATCGTCCGGTCGGACGGGATCATCGTCACCAACTGCCACGTCGTTGAAGGGGCCTCTGGGATCACCGTAGCCACCTCCGCGGAGCACCCGCAGAAGTACGCAGGGCGGGTGATCGGGGGGGACTGTCAGCACGATATCGCTGTGCTGAAGATCGACGCCACCGGGCTACCTACCGTTCAACTCGGTAGCTCAGCGGATCTCAGACTGGGAGAGAGTGTGGTTGCGATCGGCTACGCCCTAGCGCTGGACGGCGGACCCACCGTAACCGCCGGGATCGTGTCCTCCCTGCACCGGTCCATCAAGGCCCAGGACCCAGGATGCACGTCGTGCCCGAATGGGTCGCGCACCTACACCGACATCGTCCAGACCGACGCCGCCATCAACCACGGCAACTCGGGCGGGCCGCTGGTCGACATGCAGGGCCGCGTCGTCGGGATGAACAGTGCCGGAGTGGATTCGGCCCAGAACATCGGTTTCGCGATCGCCATCGATTCCTTCAAGTCCACGGTGAGTCGCGCGGAGAGCAACCCGCTGGCCCCGACCGGGTACTTGGGCATCGACACCCAGAGTGTCACGGCAGCACTCGCCCTGCAGCTCAGCCTCCCCGTCAAGAGCGGGGCTTACGTCCTGGCAGCCACATCGGGTGGGGCGGCGGAGAAGGCCGGTATCGCGCACGGAGACATCATCGTGTCCGTAAACGGCCATCCCATCGCGGTGGCGGACGACCTCGCCCCGATCCTGCTGTCGCTCAAACCCGGTACCACCATCCCCGTCGTGGTCGTCGCCAAGGACGGAAGCCGCTCGACGCTGCAGGTCACACTGGGGGAGCGCCCCATCCCAACTGAACTTCCTTGACCGGCGGGTCGAGTCCGGTGGCGTAGGCTGCGTCGATGCGTCGCTTGCGGATCCCCGTTGGACGTGTACTCGGGATCAAGCTCTGGCTTCATGCGTCGTGGTTCCCGGTGGCCGGACTCGCGGTATGGGCGATCTCGGGCGCGTTCGGGGAGGGGTTCCCGGGGCTTCCCGCCGCCGAGCGCGTCGTGATGGGTGTCGTTGCCGCCGCCTGCTTCTTCGGGTGTCTGGTCACGCACGAGCTGGCCCATGCGATCGTCGCCCGCCGGTTCGGGGTGCAGGTGCGGGGGATCACGCTCTTCCTGCTGGGCGGCGTCGCAGAGATCGAGGGCGAACTGCCCACACCCGCGAAGGAATTCGCCGTGGCCCTGGCAGGACCGGCCACTTCGCTCGCGCTGGGTGCTGCGTTCGCGCTCCTCTGGCGGCTCTCGACGGCTGCCGGGTGGACGGGAGCCGAGGGAGTGGCCTTCACGGTGGCCACCGTCAACATGGGGGTTGCGGTGTTCAACCTCGTTCCGGGCTTGCCACTGGACGGCGGCAGGCTCCTTCGGGCCGGCCTGTGGCGGCGATCTGGAAGCTTCGCCGAGGCCACTCGGACCGCAGCCACCGCTGGGCGCTTGGTCGCGCTCGTGCTTGCTGCCGTGGGCCTTATCGCCGCCTTCGCGGGAAACCCCGCCGGTCTTTGGTACGTGCCGATGGGGGGCTTCATCTTCTTGATGGCTCGTTCCGCCGGACGCGCCCAGCCGCCCCCTCCCGACGGTGCGCTAGCCTGGTTGGGTGAAACCCACGCTGCGCGATCTCACTCCTGACCTCGGCAAGGGTCCTGGTTCGGCTCCGG
>JAYVBZ010000182.1:0-3260 GCA_043750215.1 Actinomycetota bacterium | reverse complement strand
GGTGACTTCCTCCTGGAGCCTGCTCGTGCCGCGTTCGTCGCGTCGGTCGAGGCGTTCGCCCACCGCCCCGATGTCCCGATCGTTGCGGCGTCTCTGGGCGCGGAGGCCGGGGCTATCGGCGCCGCCATGCTCGCGCTAGACGAACTCACGTGAACAGCGCCGACCTGAAGAAGGCCAAGAAGGACGTGCGCACGCGTGTTCTGCAGATCCGCGATGCATCGACGCCCAAGGAGCGCGCGGCGCGCGCAGACGCGGTTGCCGCGCGATGCGTAGACCTGACGGAGGTCGCCGCCGCGAAGGTCGTCATGGCGTTCTGGACGTTCGGCTCAGAACTGCCGACCATGCCGGTTATCGAAGCCCTCTTGGCCGCGGGTGTCGAGGTGGCTCTGCCGCGCATCGTGGAGAGAGACCTCGAGGTTCGTGTGTGGAGGCAGGGCGACCTGATGACGCCGACCCCATTCGGGGCACTCGAGCCCGCCGAAGGAAGGATCGTTCCACCCATGGACGTCGATGTGGTGCTTACCCCCGGAGTGGCGTTCGACCGAACGGGCCGGCGGGTGGGGTACGGCGGCGGCTTCTACGATCGCTTCTTTCCCAAGACGAACGCCGCGCGGATCGGGGTGGCCATGGCGTTGCAGGTGCTGGACCAGGATCTGCCTGCTGGGGCCTTCGACCTGCTGGTGCAGGCGATCGTCACGGAGGACGAGGTCATCAGGACCGGTGCTGCTTCCTGACTTGAACAACGGTTCAAGGAAGCGGTATAACCGGGTTCCAGGTTCTTCTCCAAGGAGGCACCGTGACCGACCCGATCAAGAGCGCGTTCTACGACATCCAGGCGGCAAGTGGCGCCGGGTTCGTTGATAAGGGCGGATGGTGCTGGACAACAGGGTGGGGCGACTTCGACAAGGAGTACGGAGCTGTTCGCGGCGGCGTGGGGATATGGGACCTGTCTCCGCTCACGAAATGGGACTTCGCGGGTCCCGAAGCTGCCGAGGCCGTCCAGCGAACCAATACGAACGACATCTTGGGGATGGATACCGGTCAGGTCCGATACGGTGGGTTCGTCGACGAGGACGGCATGCTCATCGACGACGGGACTGTCTTCAAGTTCGACGATGACCACTTCTGGGTGATGACCAACGGTATGGGGCGTGAGGGATATTTTGCCGACGCCACGAAGGGCCTGGACGTAGCGGTTCGTTATATCGGACCCGAGACGCCGAGCCTTCAGATCCAGGGCCCGAAGTCTCGCGAGCTGGTGAAGACGCTGACGGGCACGAACATCGACGCGTTGCGGTACTTCAGGTTCATACCTGAGCAGATCAGCTTCGCCGGCGCACCGGTCATCATCAGCCGAACCGGCTTCAGTGGTGAGCTCGGCTACGAGATCTTCCTCTCGCCCAAGCATGCCGACCAGATCTGGGAGGTGGCCGAGGCGGCCGGTGCCGTTCCTTACGGCCTCGACATCATCAGAGCGGTCCGCGTCGAGGCCGGGATGATCGTTACCGGCTCCGACTACAAAGAGCACGAGTCCTCTCCCTACGACATGGGACTCGACCGAGTGGTTGCGCTGAACGGCGAGGGCGAGTTCATGGGCAAGGACAAGCTTCGCGAGATAGCGCAGAACCCACCTCACCGCCTGAAGACGATCCGCTTGGAGGATGGAGACCTGCCCGAGTACGGCGCCGCCATCACCATCGGAAGCGAGGGGGCCGGGGTACTCACCACGGCTGCGCACAGTCCCAAGCTGGGAAAGAACATCGCCCTGGCTATCATCCGAACTGACATGGCAACCGACGGAACGAAGGTAGAGGTCGCGGTCGGCGACGCGAAGATCACGGGCGTCCTGGATGTCCTCGCCCTCTATGACCCGCAGAAGATCCGCCCGCGCGGCTGAGCGCGGGCAACCTCTACGCAGGAAGGAACGATGATGACCGAAGAGCGCCACCTCTCCCCACTGAACGATTGGCACGAGGCCCATGGGGCCGATATCGCGTTCGAAGACGGCTATCCGTGGAACAACCACGAGGGCGCCGACCCCATGGATGAATACGAGGCCATCCGCACTGCCACCGGTATCTGGGACCTACACTCCACATCGAAGTACGACGTATCAGGGCCGGACGCCGGGCGCATGATCCAACGCCGCTTCTCCAACACGCTGGAAGGCATGACCGACGGCTCGGTTCGCTACGGCGCCTGGATGAACGCTGACGGGATGATGATCGACGAGGGGAACGTCTACCGTCTGGCCCCCGATCACTTCTGGCTCACGATCAACTCACCCGGCATCGAAGACTGGTTCCGCGCGACGGCCCAGGGACTGGACGCGCAGATCAAGCACACGACGACCGACTACTCGCTCATCGCGGCCCAAGGGCCCACTTCGCAGGCAACCCTTCAGAGCATCACCGAGCGAGACCTCTCCGATCTGGGGTACTTCCGTTTCTGGCCGGAGTCCACCAAGGTGGCCGGGGTGCAGGCGTGGGTGCTCCGCACCGGGTTCAGCGGGGAGAAGGGCTATGAGGTCCTCTCGGCACCCGCCGATGCGCTCACCATCTGGGAGGCGCTCATCGCCGCGGGCGGGATGCCGTTCGGGATCACGGCGATCGACCTGGCTCGGACAGAGGTCGGCCTCCTGATCATGGCCGTGGACTACAACGCCAACGAGATCTCGCCGTACGACCTTTCCATGGATCGGTTCATCAAGACCGATACCGAGTGTGTCGGTGCCGCGGCGCTCGCCGCTTATGGCGCCAACCCGCCGAAGCGCTTCAAGACGTTGCGGATCGAGGGCGATCAGGCGCCGGACTACGGTGCCGCCGTCACGAAGGACAGCAAGGAGGTTGGAGTAGTTACCTCGCCGGCATCGAGCCCGCGTGTCGGCACGATCGCCCTGGCCATCCTGGACGCCGACGTGGCCGTCGATGGCGAGAAGGTGGACGTTGCGATCGGCGACAGCACCGTCCCTGCGACCGTTGACGTCCTGTCTGCCTACGACCCCGAGAAGAAGAAGCCGCGGGGCTGATGCGGGCCGTATCCTCGGCGTCATGACCGATGAGCTGTACGGCGTCGTACCGAACTTCAGCGAAGGTCGGCGCCATGATGTGATCGACGCGATCGTGGCGGCTCTTCGCGTTCCCGGGGCTCGGGTGGTGTATGCGGAAGCGGACCCTGCGCACAACCGCCTGGACACGACGGTGCTCGGGAGCCGGGAAGCCGTGCAGGGCAGCGCACTGGCGGGGGCGTTGAAGGCCATC
>JAYVBZ010000181.1:0-7442 GCA_043750215.1 Actinomycetota bacterium | reverse complement strand
GCCGCCGGTCATGCGCCTGTTGGCGGATTCACCCCGCGGTCTCGTCCTGGTCACCGGACCGACCGGAACGGGCAAGACCACCACCATAGCGTCCCTGATCGGCCACATCAATTCCACACGGCGCTCCCACATCGTGACGATCGAGGACCCCATCGAAGTGGTGCATGAAGACAACCTGTCGATCATCCAGCAACGGGAGATCGGTCTTGACACAGATAGTTATGCCAATGCGCTCCGCCACGTTGTCCGGCAAGACCCTGATGTGATCTTCGTCGGAGAGATCCGGGACGCCGAGAGTGCGTTGTCCGCTATCCAAGCGGCGGAGACCGGGCACCTGGTTATCTCCACGCTCCACACGATCGACTGCATGGAAACCATCAACCGTGTGCTCGACCTCTTCCCACCGCAGCAGGCGAAGGAGGTTCGGACGTCCTTCGCAGGGGCGCTCCGCGGGATCGTGTCGCAGCGGCTTGTGAGTCGGGCAGACGGGAAAGGCCGGGTTCCGACGATCGAGGTCTTGATCAACACCGGCCGGGTGTTCGACCGGATCGTGGACCCCGCCCGCACGGACTCCATCATCGATGTCATCGCCGAGGGCGCTTACTACGGTATGCAGACGTTCGATCAAGCGCTGGTCCAGCTCGTGAAAGAAGGACTGGTCAAGGAGGACGACGCCCGCAGAACGGCAACGAACCCCCACGACTTCGACCTCCAGCTGCATGGGGTGCTGGAGCGTGGAGCGGCGGTCCGCGAGGGCGCGGAGTCTGCCTTCTAGCTGTTGACGCCCGACAACTTCAAGATCCGTTCCAGGATGGCCGGGTCTCCGGTCCAATGCTCCTCCGCCGCCGCTCGCCCCGCCTTCTTCAGGACGTGGCGTAGGACCAACGCCACCACCACGATGTCGTCCAGCGGCCCAGCCACGGGGATGAACTCGGGGATGAGGTCGATGGGGGAGACCACCCACAGCACGGCGAACCCTAGCAACCACTTGGACCCGCGCGGGACCCGGGGGTCACGGGCCAGCCCCTTCAACAACCGGGCCAGATCCGGAAGAACCTTTGCCGCCGCGATGACCGTCCACTTTCGTCCGCTGATCACCAGCGCCGCGACCAGGATGGCCCACGCGGCTAGCACGAAGAACCCGACGACCACGATCTGGTGCAGCACCCTTCTAGCCTACGGCGACGCGGTCTCAGGCGCCCCCGGTATCGTGACCACATGACCCAGATGGAAGTGGATCCCCTTGCCGCCGAGCTCGGCGAGCGGTTCGCCGCCGCCGGCCACCAGCTGTATCTGGTGGGTGGTGTGGTTCGCGACCTCATCCTGGGCCGACTGGTCAACGGCGGCGACTTCGATTTCGCGACGGATGCGCCGCCAGCGGACACCACGCGCGTCCTCCGCGGCTGGGCCGACCGGCAGTACCTGGTGGGAGTGAAGTTCGGCACGGTCGGGGCGTTGAAGGGCCAGCGCAAGCTGGAGATCACCACGTTCAGGGAGGAGATCTACGATGCGGAGCATCGCAAGCCGACGGTGACGTTCGCCAAGGACATCCAGGATGATCTCTCGCGCCGGGACTTCACCATCAACGCGATGGCGGTCCGGCTGCCCGACGGGGAGTTCATCGATCCGTTCGGTGGAGTGAAGCACTTGGCGGCCAAGGTCCTGGACACGCCGTTGGAGCCAGAGGCTGCGTTCAGTGACGACCCGCTCCGGATGTTGCGCGCGGCCAGGTTCGTGAGTCAGCTGGATGTGCAACCGGCGCCGCGCGTGGTTGAGGCGATCGGCCGCATGCACGATCGGTTACAGATCGTGAGCGCCGAACGGATCGCCGAGGAATTGGTCAAGCTCCTGATGGGTCCGCGCGCCGGTGCCGGTCTGGCACTCATGGTCGACGCCGGCTTGGCGGACGAGTTCCTTCCCGAACTCCCCGCGCTGAAGCTGGAGCAGGATGCCATCCACCGACACAAGGACGTGCTCACGCACACCTATGCCGTGGTCGAAGGATGCGAGGCCGACCCCACGTTGCGGTTGGCGGCGCTCCTGCACGACGTGGGGAAGCCGAAGACCCGGGAGATCACGCCCGAAGGGGTGCAGTTCCATCACCACGAAGTGGTGGGTGCGCGGATGGCCCAGGCGCGGCTGCGGGAGCTGCGTTTCCCCAACTCGGTGATCGACGATGTGTACACGCTGGTCGAGATGCATCTGCGGTTCCACGGGTACGGAGACGGTTGGACCGACAGCGCGGTCCGTCGCTACGTGCGTGACGCGGGGCCACTATTGGACAAACTCAATCAGCTCACGCGGGCCGACTGCACCACCCGCAACGAACGCAAGGCCCGGGAGTTCGCCGCGCTGCAGGACCAGCTTGAGGAACGCATCGCGCGACTGGCCGAACAGGAGAACCTGGACGCCATGCGCCCACCGCTGGACGGCGCACAGGTCATGGAACATCTGCATCTGCAGCCCGGCCCCGACGTGGGTCGCGCGCTCGCCTACCTCATGGAGGTGCGCATGGATCGTGGCCCGATCACGGAAGTAGAAGCGATCGAACTCCTGGACGCGTGGGCGAAGGATGCCGGGGTTATCTGAGCCTGGAATGGGCGACCCACCTGAAACCTGGCTCTACCGCCGATAATGGTTGCCATGAGCGGGTTGCCATGAGCGGGAACACGGATCTGGTGGGAGCCCTTCGCCGCTCCCAAGGGGCGGACGGTGGGTTCGGGCCGACTCCGGGCGCGGCGGCCGAGCCAGAGCCGACCGCGCTTGCGGCCATCGCGCTGGGCGATGTCGGAGCGATCGAGTGGCTCGCCGGCCACCAAGCTGCCGATGGGAGCGTCGGCATGCGGCTGGGGCCGGTGTGGAACGACAGCGCTACCGCGCTCGCAGCCTTCGCGCTGGGCGGGGACGAGCGGGAACGCGCGATGGACCATGTCGCCGCATCACAGGGGCGCGGCACCTCCAACAGCCCCATCGTTCCGCATGAAGGAACGCTGCACGGCTGGGCGTGGACCGCAGGAACGGCCGGATGGGTGGACCCAACCTCGCGCGCGCTGCTGGCGCTGCGGACGCTGCGACCTTCAGCGCCCCAGATAACCGACGGCGTCAGCTACTTGGCCGATCGCGCGTGCGTGGGCGGAGGCTGGAACTACGGGAACCGCACGGTCTACGGAGAAGATCTTCCGCCGTATGCGCAGACCACAGCCGCGGCGATGCTCGCACTTCGTCCAGAGGACGGCCGGATGTTCGATCAGGGGTTGGCAGCGCTTCGGGCCCTCTGGCCAAGGGAGCGTGATGGCGGCCTGTCGTTGTCAACGACGCTTGCTGCGGCGACCGCGCACGGTGACCCGATGGTGGCCGCAGTTTCGGACGCGCTGCACGCCCTTTTCGAGCGGACGGGATTCGTTGGGGACACCGTCGCGTTGGCATGGGGCGCGATCGCGACCGGACCCGGCCTGGACACGCTGCTGGGCGGTGTCCGATGAATCCGGCCCCGACAGATCCGATGGGCGAACCCGCCCCGCACTCCGCGCCGATCGGGCGCCGCCGGTTCCTGCGGGGGGCCGCGGTGGTTGGCGGCGGGATCGTCGTCGGCGCCAGCGGTGCCGAACTCCTCCTGCGGCATCGGGACTCGGACGCCGGGCACGGTCTCGCCCCGAGCGGACGCACCGTCATCGATCCCGGCGCTTTCGCCCCCCCGGGCCAGGCTCGAGTCGCCGTGCTCCGCCAGACCTCTTACGACGTGGGGCTCGAGCTTGTCGTCATGCAAGGGCTGAAGGCCATAGCTGCCGACGTGTCGGGGGCCAACGTGCTCCTCAAGCCGAACTTCGTCGAGTTCGACGCCTCAAGCGCCATCAACACCGATCCGCGATTGGTTGCCGCCGCCGCCCTCGCCTTCCGCCGGTTGGGAGCGGCGAGCGTGACCGTAGGTGAGGGCCCCGGCCACCGGCGCGACACGCAGTTCGTCATGGAGAGTTCCGGGTTGTTCGAGGCGCTCGAAGGGATAGATGTGCCGTTCGTCGATCTCAATACCGATGCGGTGCGGGCGGTGCATCTGCGCTCCAGTTACACCGATCTCAAGGAACTCTGGCTTCCCGACGCGGTTTCGCAGGCCGACATCGTTGTGTCTATGCCGAAGATGAAGACGCATCACTGGGCCGGCGTAACCCTCAGCTTGAAGAACTGCTTCGGGTGTGTCCCCGGGCGCGTCTACGGCTGGCCCAAGAACGCGCTGCACTGGGCCGGACTCCAGCAGTCCATCCTGGACGTGGCGGGCGCGGTCCGGCCCGACTACGCGATCATCGACGGGATCGTGGGCATGGAGGGGAACGGACCCATCTCAGGCACGCCGATCCCAGCTGGGCTGCTGGTCTTCGGCGATGATCCGGTGGCCACGGACGTCACAGCCGCCACGCTGATGGGATTCGACCCGGTGAAGATCGGCTACCTCCAAGAGGCAGGGCGGTTCCTTGGTCAAGCAGACCCCACGAAGATCCGACAAGTCGGTGAGGATCCGCAGGCAGACGCCAAGGACTTCGCCGTGCTGCCGCCGTTCGAGGGGATGAAGGCCTAGCCGCTGCCGAGGGTGTCCCACCGGGAAGTCGGCCACACGACGACGAACGCTTTCCCGATGACCTTGTCGATGGGGACGTACCCGAGGCCCCCCTGATCGGGGGAGAAGCGCGAATCCAACGAGTCGTTCCGGTTGTCGCCCATGACGAAGAGATCCCCGGCGGGCACGGTGTGTTTGGGGAAGTCCGCGGTCCGTTCGGTCAGGTACGGCTCTTTGAGCTGGACACTGTCGACATATACGTGTCCCCCCGTGGCCCACACCGTTTCGCCGGGTAGGCCGACGACACGCTTGATGTAGTCCGGGCTCTCCGGCCGCTGGACGCCGATCCCCTCCCCGACCCAATGGACGAACCCGCCGATCATGCTGCGAGAAGCTTGCGGATCGGGGTGGGGGTCGGAGAACACGATGATGTCGCCGCGCCGGGGATCGTGCAAGTCATACGGCAGCTTCTCCACCAGCACGCGGTCCCCGATCATCAGGGTCCCCTCCATCGAGGCCGACGGGATGAAGAAGGCCTGGAAGAAGAAGGTCTTGATCAAGATCGCCAACAACAAGGCCGTGATGATCAGCCCGAAGAACTCTCGGATGAAGCGCCATGTCGGGTCGCCCTTAGGGGCTTCTGACTTCTTCTCGGCTGAAGCTGTGGTTTTCGGGTCGGCGGTTTTCACCGAGTAAGGGTACCGGGGAGCGGATGGTTCGGTTCATCCGTGATCGATGCGGACCTCGACCGCCTTGGCGCTGGCCCATACCTCGAGACCTTCTCGAAGTTCCAGTCGCTGGACCGACCCCAGCGTCACTTCGGCCACCACGGGCGGGCGGGTCTGCACCCGGATGCGAGCGCGTTCGCCGTCGATGCTGATGCCGGAGATGCGTCCACGAAAGATGTTGCGAGCCGAACCGCCCGCGGGTTCCATCGTGTGCAGGGTCACGTCGGCCGGACGAAGGATGGCCAGGGCATCGGTGGCCGGCGCGACCGGAAGCCCCGGGGGCCACGCGACGATGAGTTTGCCGGCAACCGTTGAGAGAAGGCCCGCGCCGGTATCCAACGGTTCGAGGGTTCCGCGGTACAGGTTCACCCCGACCAGATCGGCCGCGTAGGGGCTCCGCGGCGCCTCTCGGATCTGTGCGGGCGTACCCGACTGCGTGCGGCGCCCGTTCTCCAGCACCAGGATCTGGTCGCCCAGGGTCATCGCCTCGACCGGATCGTGGGTGACCAGCACACATACCCCTGGGCGGCCGGCCAGTATCCCCGCGAGGAGGGACCTGATCTGGCCGCGCGCGGTGATGTCCAGCG
Source organism: Actinomycetota bacterium (assembly GCA_043750215.1). Classification (GTDB taxonomy): domain Bacteria; phylum Actinomycetota; class UBA4738; order UBA4738; family HRBIN12; genus JANXVR01. The sequence continues at coordinate 1,578 of JAYVBZ010000181.1, read as the reverse complement.
CGGAGGTGGGTTCGTCAAGCAGCAGCAGGCGAGGTTCGGTGATGAGGGCTCGGGCCAAGGCCACACGCTGTGATTCGCCGCCCGAGAGTTCGCTGGGGCGAACCAGGTGGTGGTCCGTAGGCAAACCCAGGCCGGTCAGCGCGTCGGCGGCCCGGGTTCGGGCGTCCGCTCTCGGAACCGCTCGCGCGCGCAGGGGGAAGGCGGCGTTCTCCAAGGCAGACATCGTGGGGAAGAGCCGGAGATCTTGGAAGACCACGCCGATGGACGGCGGGGTACGGCTGGCGGCCTCGACACCATCCAGCGTCACGCGCGCGCCGGGGATCAGGCCCGCGAGGGCGGCGAGGATCGTGGATTTCCCAGATCCATTGGGCCCGAGGATGGCCAGGGTGGTCCCGTTCTCGGCGTCCACGCTGACATCAAGATCGAACGTCCCGCGCGTGACGGTGATCTCCGCGTGCAGGCTCATGCGGCGAACAATCGTTTGCGCATCAGCACCAACACGGTGACGGAGACCACGACCAAGATGAGCGAGGTTGCCAGCGCTCCCCCTGGGTCGGTCTGTTGTGCGACGAACACCGAGAGCGGGAGGGTCTGCGTTCGGCCGCGCAGGTTACCGGCGAACGTGATGGTGGCGCCGAACTCACCCAGCGCGCGTGCCCACGCCAACACCGCTCCGGCAACGATCTGGGATCGGATCATCGGGAGTGTGACGCGCCGGAGCGTGTACAAACGGGAGGCACCCGCCGCACGTGCCGCGTCCTCGAATCCGAGCGGAAGCGCGCGGAGTCCACTCTCGGTTGCCAGCACGACCAACGGCATCGAGATGAACGCGGTTGCAAGCACCGCGCCGGCCGTGGTGAACGTGAGTTGGATGCCGACGTGGGCGAGCCACCTGCCGATCAATCCGCTTCTACCCAGCGCGGCGAGGAGCGCGATGCCACCCACCACGGGAGGAAGCACCAGCGGCAGCAGCGCAACGGCGCGGAGTAACGCACGTCCGGGAACGTGCGAGCGCGCTAGAACGAACGCGAGCGGCACACCTAGCAGAACCGAAAGTGCCGACGCTGCAAGGGATACCACCAGAGAAACGCGGAGTGCCGTCCACGCTCCCGAGCGGGACAGGCTTCCCGCCAGATCTGACCATGGGGTTCGGACCAGGAGCGCGAGCAGTGGGAGGGAGACGAAGAGCGCTCCCACGGCGGCGAGCACGGCGATACCAACGGGGACGGATCTGCTGCGTGGTTGTGCGGCGTCCATCCGTTAGGCCTTCGCGGGAGGAGGTAGGAATCCGAACGACGAAAGTGTTGCCTGCCCCCGCGGTCCCGCTACGTAGTCGACGAACGCAGCAGCCGTCGCGTTCGCGCCGCCGCTCACGACCGCGATGGGGTAGACCGCGGTGACGTTGAGCGAGACGGGGATGGCGATGCTGTGAACCGTCGGTGCGACGTTCGCTGTGACGTCGGAGAGGTACACGATCGCTGCGTCGGCTTCACCGTTCGCGACGCGGGCGACCAGACTCGCATCGTCCTGTTCGTTGGAGACGACGTTGGCTTCAGCTGCGCTCGCGATGCCGGCGTT
>JAYVBZ010000180.1:0-8143 GCA_043750215.1 Actinomycetota bacterium | reverse complement strand
GACCAATGACCGTCGATGAAGAACTGATCGAGATCCTCGTGTGCCCGAACGATCGTGGCGAGGTCACTTACATCGAAGCCGAACAGGTGATCGTGTGTTCGACGTGCGGGTATCGCTACCCGGTGCGCGACGACATCCCCGTCATGCTCATAGACGAAGCCGAAAAGCCCTCAACGGGCAAGCAGAAGTGATCGCGCTGGATGACCCCGCGGCCCTTCGGGCCGCGGACCGCTCCGGGATGCTCGACATCGTTGCGGGACTCCCCGCCGACGCCCGAGAGTCCTATCGATCGGCGGTAGCCAGGACGGACCTGCCTTCCATGGCAGACGTGACGTCTATCGTGTTCTGCGGGATGGGCGGATCAGCCGTCGCCGGCGATGTTCTGCGATCTGTGTTCCGCGACCGGCTGGACACCCCCGTCGAGGTGAACCGCTCTCCGGTCTTGCCGAACCACGCGGGCCCGAGCACGCTGGTTGCTATCTGCTCGTACTCGGGGAACACCGCCGAAACGCTGGCTTCCTTCAGAGATGCGCTGTCACGCGGATGCCGAGTCGCCGTGGCCACGTCCGGGGGATCTGCTCGATCACTCGCCGAGGCGAACGACATCCCCGTCATCGCTGTGCCGAGTGGATACCAGCCGCGTGCGGCGTTCGGTCATCTGGCGTTCGCCTGGCTCGGGGCGCTGGAAGCCATGGGGGTGCTCCCAGCTCTAGCCGGCGAGGTCCAGGAGACGGTCTCGCTCTTGGACGAGCTCGCCGCCGAGTTCGGTCCCGACGTGCCAACGGCGCGCAATCTGGCGAAGGAGATCGCCGAGACCATCGGCGATCGAGTGCCGGTGGTGTGGGGTGCGGAAGGGGTCGCCGCAGTCGCGGCCATGCGCTGGAAGACCCAGCTCAATGAGAATGGCAAGGTCCCCGCGTTCGCAGCTTCGATGTCCGAACTCGACCACAACGAGGTCGTCGGCTGGACCCGTCCCTACGGCGAGCGGTTCGCGGTCATCGCACTTCGCACCGACGACGAGAACGCGGAGATCGTGCCGAGATTCTCGCTCTCCGAGGACATCGCGGCTGCCTCGGGCGCGGTCACGATCGAGGTTCACTCGCAGGGCCGCTCGCCATTGGCTCGGCTGCTCACACTCGTCTACGTCGGCGACATGGCCAGCGCATATGTAGGCCTTCGTCGAGGGGTGGACCCCACGCCGGTGGTCGTGATCGATGAACTGAAGGCCGCGCTGGCCGGAGACCAACCCGGAGACCAACGATGACGCAGGGCCTCCCCGGCCCCGGCGACGACCTCGCAGCCCGCGCAGCCCAGACCGTACGAACGAAGACTGATCTGGTTCCGAAGGTGGCACTCGTGTTGGGATCTGGGCTGGGGCCTGCGCTCGCGGAAGCCCTGACTCCCGACGCCGTCTTCAGCTATCCCGAACTGCCCGGATTCCCGGCGACGGCCGTGCCCGGGCATGAGGGCACCTTGACGGTCGGCACGCTGGCTGGGGTGCCCGTGCTGGCGTTCTCGGGTCGGTTCCATCTCTACGAGGGGCATGACCCGAACGTACCGGCCATGCTGCCTCGCCTCGCAAAGGAGATGGGTGCCACGAGCATCATCCTCACCGCGGCCGTGGGCGGTCTGTCCCCGGACCTTGCTGCGGGCACCGTGATCGTCGTCTCCGACCACATGAATTTCATGGGCGCAACACCGCTACAAGGCTGGCGTACCCCCGACGGTACCCCTGCGTTCCTTGATACGCACGAGGTGTACGACGTCTCGTTGTCGGGGCTCACGCTGGCTCGGGCGGAGGCGCTAGGGATCACCGCGGCCTCGGGGGTGTACGCCGCGATGCGGGGCCCGGCGTATGAGACACCCGCAGAGGTCGCGTTCCTGGGGCGCGCCGGCGGTACCGTCGTGGGGATGAGTATGGTTCCGGAGGCGTTGGCCGCCCGTGCGCTTGGCCTTCGAGTCCTGGGACTCTGTTCGCTCACGAACGCGCTGGGAACGCATGTCTCGCACGAAGAGGTCGTGCGCGTATCGAATGAAACCGCGGTGGCGGTGGGCCGTTTGTTGAGGGACCTGTTGCCCCGGATGGAAGGAGTCTGAGATGTCTGACTATCGTGACGTCAACCTCGCGGCCGCCGGCCGCGACCGGATCGAATGGGCTGCGGCCGAGATGCCGGTCCTCAAGCTGATCAAGGAACGGTTCGAGAAGGAGAAGCCGCTTGCGGGCGTACGTATGGCGGCGTGCCTGCACGTGACCACCGAAACGGCGAACCTGATGGAGACGCTTGCCGCGGGAGGCGCTGAGGTTGCCCTCTGCGCGTCCAACCCGCTAAGCACACAGGATGATGTCGCCGCCGCGCTGGTTGAGCAGAGCGGCATCGACACCTACGCCATCAAGGGCGAGGACAACGACACCTACTTCAAGCACATCAACGCCGTACTGGACCTCAAGCCGCAGATCACCATGGACGACGGCGCGGACATGGTTGGGATCTTGCACAAGGAGCGACCTGATCAGCTCACCCAGATCCTCGGCGGAACGGAAGAGACTACGACCGGTGTGATCCGGCTGCGGGCCATGGCGAAGGCCGGTGCATTGAAGTATCCGATCGTCTCGGTCAACGATGCCGACACGAAGCACCTGTTTGACAATCGGTTCGGGACGGGGCAGTCCACCATGGACGCCATCATGCGCGCGACGAACCGGCTGATCGCCGGGCGCAACATCGTGGTTGTGGGGTACGGGATGTGCGGGCGGGGCGTCGCCTCACGGGCCCGGGGTCTGGGCGCTCACGTCATCGTCACCGAGGTGGATCCGACCGCCGCCATCGAAGCCGTCATGGAGGGCTTCCGGGTCATGCCGATCCGCGACGCGGCACGCGTCGGTGACATCTTCATCACGGTGACGGGGGACACACACGTCATCGCGAAGGAGCACATGGAGCTGATGCAGGACGGCGCCATCATGGCGAACTCCGGTCACTTCGACGTGGAGATCGACAAGCAGGGACTGGCGTCCCTTTCGGAAGGTCGGGTTCGGCGCATCCGCGATTTCGTCGATGAGCACACGCTTGCCGACGGCCGGAAGATCTACCTGTTAGGGGAGGGGAGACTGGTGAACCTGGCTGCCGCCGAAGGACACCCCGCCGCCGTCATGGATATGTCGTTCGCCAACCAGGCGCTCGCGGCCGAATGGATGGTCGTCAACCACGCAAGCCTCACGCCGCAGGTCTATGAGGTGCCTGAAGAGATCGATAAGGAGGTCGCGCGCCTGAAGCTCCATGCCATGGGCATCCAGATCGACACGCTCACAGCCGAGCAGGTCGACTATCTCAACAGCTGGGAGCAGGGGACCTAGTGAGTCATCGTCTGTCCATCCGCGCCCACTACGAACGGTTCCCGGTCAGCGTCAAAGGGGCCTTCGTTCTGCGCGCGGCTGACGGCGATCCGCATCAGGTGAAGATCCTTCTCGCGCAGGCCGCCGGCTTGGCCGGTGAAGGCGAGCGATCCTTGGACCTGCAGGACGTCACGCTCGAGGTTGCCCCTAACCTGGATCTGTTCGTGCCGTTCGAAGTATTGATAGCCGAACTGGCCCCCGGGTGGTACGAACTGCGGTGCGACCTGGCGATCGACGCCGACCCCGTGACGGTGCGGCCGGGGAAGTGCTTCTCGATCCCGTGGCCGCGAGCAACCATGCGGCGCGGCAACGTGGGAGTGGCCGAGGACCTTGGCGAGGTCCGTATCGACCATGTCGACTGTGGCAGCGACGCCATCAAGATCAGCTACACGGGCCAAGAGGAGGCCGCACTCCATCTTTCCGCCGGCGGCAGGAACCTTCCGGTGGTCGATACCGAGTTCGAAGCCACATCCGGTAGAGGGAAGATCACGGCGTATCCGGTGCTGCGCTCCGACGTCTCGCTTCACATCGAGTCCACCGGCGGTCCCGCTATGGACGTCACGCTTCCCGCTTAGCCACACACGAAGGATGTCGGTGACCGGGCGTACCGTGGCTTGCCATGGGGCTCTCCGACATCGTGTTCCCGCGTCGATGCGCTGGCTGCCGTGACGGTCCTTGGCCGTTCTGCGACCAGTGCCGCGATGAGCTCATCGCGCTGGAGCCTCCGTGGTGTGAGCGATGCGGGCGCCCCACCGGCGCGCCGGCAGCGATGTGCCGGGACTGCCCCGACCAACCGCTCACGTCTGCGCGCGCGGCGTTCCGGTTCGAAGGGCCGGCCCGCTCGGCCATCCATCGCCTGAAATACGCCGGCTGGCAAGACGTCGGTTCGGCGCTGGCGCGCGCGATGGCTACCGTCGGAACCTCCCCAGGGGCGCGCGAGGCACACGTGATCACGTGGGTTCCGCTGGCGCGCGCGAGATTGGCTGCGCGCGGCTATGACCAGGCGCGCGTGCTTGCCCGGGGGTTGGGGCGGGAACTCGACCTGCCGGTCCAGCGGCTGCTTCGACGAACGATCAGCTCAGGTCCCCAGGCGCGTCGCGGCGGTGCAGAGCGTCGCGCCGCCCTTCGGGGCGCGTTCGCTGCGATCGGGCAGTCTCCGGGAGTGGTCATCCTTGTTGACGACGTCCTGACCACCGGGGCAACGGCGGCTTCGTGCACACGGGCCCTGATGGAGGCAGGCACGCGAGAGGTTCACCTCATCGCCGCCGCGCGCGCATTCAGGGGGCCGCTGCGTTCGACGTCGGCTGGACGGCCGATGGGCGCTATGACCGTTGGGCCCCTTCCGCGTCCGCGGAGCCATGCCTATACTCGGGCGGGCTCTCGTCCGGGTCTGTGGTTGCCCGAGGATATCCCTCGGTAGTCGAGGCCAGCCGCGGGCGAAACGACCCACGTAAGGCGACCGTTGGTCGCTGAGCATGGCGCGGTTTAGATGTAAGTCCTGCCCCGGGACCGGTTCGCCGGATCCGGGAGAGGGCGGGAAGCGGCTCCCTTGTGGAGCTAGCCAACGCCCCGGCAGGCGGGTGTGGGGACAAAGACCAGGTCAGCCGGTGCGGGAGCCCACCGAGCGGCGGCGAAGGAGCGCGATGGAACTGACGTTCACCGGACGAGGGATGCAGATCACCGATGAGATCCGGGAAACCGCTTCCCACAAAGTTGCCCCGTTGGCTCGGATCGAACCTAGGACCACCAGGATGGATCTGGAATTCATCGCCGAGCACCATGCGAAACCGGGCATGGCCCGCGTCGAAGCCGCCCTCGCAACCCCGCGCAGGACGTTCCGGGCGCATGGGGATGGGCGCGACGTGCCTTCGGCGCTCGACGAAGTCGTGGGGCGGCTGGAACGCCAGCTGCGCGATCATCACGGGAAGCGTCGTGCGATGCAGCACAAGACGGACGGGCTAGAATCCGCCCACTTGAGTCACGCATCGACCGATCCGTTGACGCAGCTGCCCTAGAGGGGAGATCCGTGGCCGAACAGGACGACGTGCCAGAAAAGCTCCGCGTGTTGGTGGTGGACGACCACGCCCTGTTCCGTCGGGGGCTGGAGATGGTCCTCCAAGAGGAGCCCGATCTCGAGCTGGTCGGCGAGGCCTCGGACGGGTCAGAAGCCATCGAGAAGGCGCAGGAGCTCATGCCCGACGTCATCCTCATGGACGTGCGGATGCCCAAGCGCTCCGGCATCGAAGCCGCCGGTAGCATCCGGGATCTCCTTCCGCACGTGAAGATCCTCATGCTTACCATCAGCGACGAGGAAGCCGATCTCTACGACGCTATCAAGGCGGGCGCCAGCGGCTACCTCCTCAAGGAGATCCCCATCGACGAGGTCGCCGACGCGATCAGAAGCGTCTGGGCCGGGCAGTCCCGCATCAGTCCGTCCATGGCATCCAAGCTCCTCACGGAATTCGCCTCGATGTCTAAGTCGGTGGAAGAGCGACCACAGATGCCGGCTCCGCGACTCACCGACCGGGAGATGGAGGTCCTCCGGCTGGTCGCGCAAGGGTTGAACAACCGTGACATCGCCAAGGAGCTCTTCATCTCCGAGAACACGGTGAAGAACCACATCCGCAATATCTTGGAGAAACTGCATCTGCATTCGCGCATGGAGGCGGTCGTCTACGCCGTCCGCGAGAAGATGATCGAGATCAGCTAGCGGGGCGAGCGAACATGAACCACTGCTGCCCCCAGTTGCTGCGAGCTCCGCGTTACCTGTAGGCGGTAGTTGCCGGTGGCCGGGAACAGCATGTAACCGGTGTAGCCCAGCCCCCCGAGCTCGACCTTCTGTAAAGTGACGCCGGCCGCCTTGCCAAGGCAGCGCGAGCCGTCGTAGCAGAATCGAAGGGCCCGACCGGACGAGCAATCCTGTCCCCGTAGCTCGACCGTTTCGCCCTCGATGACGCGCGTGAAACTGATCAGCACCTTGGTCGGGCGGCCGGCTCCAAGGCGAACGAACGCGCGACCAGACGAACGCGCGAACCCATACAGCCAGAGCGGCCCCAGCTTGACCGCATGCCCGCCCAATGCCGGGTCGGTTCCGAATATCGCCGCAGGGCCGCACGCCGTCGAGGCTCCGGACCCGATCGGTGACGAGGGTCCAGTCTTCGCCGTGGTACACGCGACAAGCATCGCGACCAGGCATGTGGCTGGGATCTTCATCGTCACCATCTAGATCGACCCTAGCCCGGCGCTGGTTCGCCAGCAAGGCTCGGTGAAGCTGTCCCTGACGGGGCGATACCCTCTGAGCATGACGGAACCCCGCACGCGCAATGTTGCCCGTCTCATCGTGGAGTGCCTGGAGAACGAGGGCGTCGAGTACGTGTTCGGGCTGCCTGGAGAAGAGAACCTCCACATGATCGACGCCCTCACGGATTCCTCGATCCGATTCATAACCACCAGGGACGAACGTGGCGCCTCCTTCATGGCCGACACGTATGGAGCGTTGACGGGCAAGCCCGGCGTGTGCCTCGCCACCCTCGGGCCCGGCGCCATCAACCTCATGCTCGGGATCGCGAACGCCCAGTTGGACTCGCACCCATTGGTGGCGATCGCGGCGCAAGCGGGCCTGGATCGGATCTACAAGGAATCCCATCAGTTCGTGGATCTGGTGAGTCTGTTCCGGCCGATCACGAAATGGGGCGACATGGTCACCGTCCGCGACGCCGCGCCGGAGATGGTGCGGAAGGCATTCAAGCAGGCGCAGACCGAGCGCCCTGGTGCGACGTTCATCATCCTTCCCGAGGACGTCGCCGAGCGCGAAACCGACGCCGTCCCGTTGCGCGTGAACGTGCCTCGGGACCCGGCCCCTTCACAGGACCAGGTATATCGCGCTGCGCGCGTACTCTCCGGGGCCAGGCATCCCGTGGTGCTCGCCGGGCCCGGCGTTGAGCGCGACGGCGCCGTGAACGCGCTGATCCGATTCTCCGAACGACTCCGGATCCCGGTCGCCACAACTTTCCTCGGCAAGGGCGTCTTCCCCGACGATCACGAGAACGCGCTTGGGACGATCGGATTCATGGTCAAGGACTATGCGAACTTCGGGTTCGACAAGGCCGATGTCGTGGTGGCGGTTGGCTACGACTTGGTGGAGTACTCGCCGAGCCGATGGAACCCGTCAGGGGACAAGCAGATCATCCACGTCCACCGCACCGTCGCGGAGGTGGACGCGAACTACACCTTGGAGGTCGGGCTGCAGGGGTCGATCGGGGAGACGCTCGATGCGATCGCTTCCGAGAAGGGAGTCGGCGGCATCCCCCCTTATGCGCCACCGGTCAAGGATCTGATGCGGGAAGAGCTGGAGCGAGGGGCGGCCGACGATGCGTTCCCGGTGAAGCCTCAGCGGCTGGTCAGCGACATCCGCGCCGCCCTGGGTCGAGACGACATCGTCTTGTGCGACACCGGCGCGGTGAAGATGTGGATGGCCCGGCTCTATCCCACCTACTCGCCGAACACCTGCCTGGTCTCCAACGGGCTGGCCACCATGGCGTTCAGCCTCCCTGGGGCATTCGCTGCCAAGCTCGCCTTCCCCGAGCGCAGGGTCCTCGCGGCGATGGGCGATGGTGCCTTCCTGATGAGTGTCGCTGAGATCGAGACCGCGGTCCGTGAAGGCGTACATATCGTGATCTTGGTGTGGGTCGACGGCGGCTACGGTTTGATCCGCTGGAAGGAAGAGCTCATCTTGGGCCGGACGTCAGC
>JAYVBZ010000179.1:0-2997 GCA_043750215.1 Actinomycetota bacterium | reverse complement strand
CACGTACGCCGAAGCATTGCAGCTCATCAACGACAACCCCTACGGCAACGGAACCGCGATCTTCACGCGCGACGGCGGTGCGGCGCGCCAGTTCCAGTTCGACGTGAACGCCGGCATGGTGGGCGTGAACGTACCCATCCCCGTGCCGGTCGGGTACTACTCGTTCGGTGGGTGGAAGGATTCGTTGTTCGGTGACACGCACATGTATGGACCCGACGGTATCCATTTCTATACGAAGCAGAAGGTCGTGACCGCACGCTGGCCCGATCCAGGAACCAGCGAGATCGACCTCGGCTTCCCTCGGACCCGTTGATGCTGATCTCCCGTGATGAGCTCACCGCCGCAGAACGCCAGGCATGGGACGCGTTCATGGCGCTCGTCGACCGGGTGCCACCGGAACGCCGCGACCTGCGCGAGGTGGTGCCGGGTTGGTCGGTGAAGGACCTCGTCTGGCACAACGCCGGTTGGGCGTTCTTCTCGGCCGAGGAGTTGACGAAGCTCGATGGACGGCCGTTCGTGGATCCGTTCGAGGGCCACGACGACGAGACCGTGGAGCAGGAGAACGCCGAGCAGCTCGAAAGGGGGCGAGCTCTCACGTGGGACTCGATGCTCTCGGAGGTCGAGGCCATGCGTGCTCGCGCCCACGAGTTGTGGGCCGGGCTCAGCGAACTCACCCCCGAGGCGGCGGGCTGGTTCGCGGAAGAGACGTCCGTGCACTACGAGGAGCACGGCGAAGAGATCGACCGATTCCTGGAGGCGTGATGGATCAGAAGGAGAAGCAGACGGCGGCGGAAGCGGCAGCTTGGGGGACCTTCGAGGCGGCGCTCTTGGCCGTTCCTCGGGATCAGCTCGAGCAGCCCCTGCTCACCGACGGCTGGTCGGTGAAAGACGTGCTCGCGCACATCACCCGATGGTGGGAAGACTGCGCAACGACCTTAGAATCCTTCCACGGAACCTACGTCGAGTGGGACGGGGATACCGACGCCGAGAACGACAAGATACGCGCGGAAAGCCAAGCCATGTCGATGGAGGACATCGAGGTGCGTTCGGCGCACGTGCGTGAGCGGATGTTGCGCGCGTGGGACGGGGCTCCCGCCGACGATCCCCGCGCCGTAGAGGCGTTCGTCTCAGAGACCACGGAGCATTACGAGGAACACCTCGCTCAGATCCGCTCCATCTCGGGCTGATCGTAGGGCCGCTAGGAGGCTTCTCCCGTTCGGCCCATGTCGGCATAGCTGAAGGTGCCCTTCGCGATCCGCAGCCCCACGAACGAATCCACCTCGCTCACGCCCGGGACCTTGCGGATCTCGACCTGCATCAAGCGCAGCAGATCTTCCCCGTCCTTGGCCACGACTTCCACCAGGACGTCGTAGTTCCCGGTGCATTCGATGACGTAGACGGCTTCAGGGATGGCACAGATCGCTGCGACGGCGCGAGGGACGTTTGGCCCGCTGACCCGAACCCCCAGGTACGCGAAGAGCAAACCCAGTTGGTGGGGCGAGGTGTCGGTGACGAACCGGATCGCTTTGATCCTTTGCAGCCGGGCGACCCGGGCCCGGACGGTCGCCTCGGAGACCCCCAGGTCCTTCGCCACGGTGGTGAACGGGCGTCGCCCGTCCTCGGCCAGGGCATCGATGATCTGCAGGTCTAGTTCGTCGAACTTACGTTGTTCGCTCACAGGCCTCGATTCTCGCAGATGAAAGCCCCCAACACCCCGATATCCGTCTTAACTCTTGCGGTTATCGGGTTCCTACGCGGGCGGTCAGGCCGTACCATGGAACCTTCTTGCGCTCGACGGAGGACGCTCGCTCATGCAGACCGATCCGTACAACGTGAATATCCGTGACGACTCGGGTCCCTGGACCCCCCGGCCCACGCTGGGCGGCGACGACTACCGCAGCCTTGAGGTCTACGAGCAGGAGTGCGAGAAGATCTGGTGGGGCGACTGGATCGTGGTGGGGCGAACGGAAGAGGTCGCGAACCCCGGCGACTTCGTCACGAAAGATGTGGCCGGCGAATCCATCTTCATCACGCGCAACGAAGACGGTGAACTCCGCGCCTTCTACAACGTCTGCAGCCACCGCGGCACGAAGTTCCTGGACGATGACAGCAAGGGGAACGTTCGCAAAGCGTTCAAGTGCCCGTACCACGCATGGACCTATGACCTGAACGGTGAACTCATCGGCAGCCCCAACGTCACTGAGGATGAGTACTTCGATCGCTCGCGATACCCGCTCCACAGCATCGCGGTCGACTGCTACGCAGGGTTCCTGTTCGTCAACATGACGAAGGACCAGCCGCGTCCGCTCATGGAGGCGCTGACCGATGGCGCGGAAACCATGACGGCGTTCGAACGGTTCAAGATGGAGGAGATGACCGTCGGTGCTCGACTGGTCTACACCGTCAAGGCGAACTGGAAGATCATCGTTGAGAACTTCAACGAGTGCCTCCACTGCCCGCAGATCCATCCCGAACTGGTCCAGGTCATCCCGCTCTTCCGGTTCGGTGAGGTGTGGGACGAGACCATCCGCGACGACGGCAACGAGATGATCGAAGGCGCTACCAGTTTCACGCAAACCGGCCAGTCCGAGTTGCCCAAGTTCCCGAACCTGTTGCCTGAGGACTACAAGATGTACTACGGCACCTACGAGTTCCCGAACCTGATGCTCAACATCCACCCTGACAGCGTCATGTACTACATCGGGTTCCCCATGGGACCGAACGAGACGCTCGTCATCAGTGAGTTCCTCTTCCGGCCCGAGACCATCGCCGACCCCGCGCTGTTCAAGCCCGAGCCGGTCGTTGAGTTCTGGGACCTCATCAGCAAGCAGGATTGGGACGTCTGCGCACGCGCCCAGACTGGAGTTGGCTCGCGAGCCTTCACCACCGGCATCTATCCGCGCCAGGACCGCTTCCTCTACTGGTTCAACGAGGAATGGCGCCAGAAGATGGGCCGCGAACTTCAAGGCTGACGCCGTATATCCTGCGGCAGCATGA
>JAYVBZ010000178.1:0-2762 GCA_043750215.1 Actinomycetota bacterium | reverse complement strand
TAGGGGATGTCGGATGCGCAGCTCACGGTCTCAAACTGCTGGACGGAGCTCGTGTCCCGCTGCTCCATAAGACGAACGAGCGTAGCCCCAACATCCGATCCGTGACCTTCCCAATCGCTGATCTGACCGAGCACGCGCAAGGACAGAGCGGTCTGAGAGTCATCTCCTGCAGCGGAAGCGTCGAGCCAATCGTGACCCCACTGACACTCAGATACGAACACCATCGCCTCAACAACGTCCAGGCGGCCCAGCCAACCTTCGTTCAAGGCAGATGCAGGGGCTGATTCCATGTGCTGGACCCAGGCATCGAACGACCCGTTTTGGGGCAGTCGGATCGCCGGGGAAAACTCTGAAACTGTGGCCTCGAAGTCCGCGTCCGTGGTGACACGCCCCAGAGGGTCGGGAATCATCGGGCTCTCCCGAACGTCTGGGATCGGACTCGGCTCAACGGTGATCGCCACGGGATGCTGCGAGGTCCAAAGGTGGCCGGTCAAGGCGGCTGCTACTCCGCCGAACACCAGCGTGGCGGCCACCGCTAACGCCCCGATCGCCGGACGCCTTAGCTTCCGACTGGGCGACGAGGTCTTCACGACCATAAGGGTGCGGACCCGTTCGCGCGCAGCAATGTCGAGGGGCTCATGGTGTCCGGGAAGTTTTCTTAGAAGATCGAGGTCGGTCATGGCTGCGCTCCCATCGAGTCGTCGGTTGAGTCGAGCCGAGCGCGGACGTGCCTCCGGGCTCGATTGATCCGGGAAGCGACCGTCCCCGGGGGGATGCCCATGGCGGTGGCAACGTCGTCGTAGCTCAACCCTTCCCATGCGAACAGCAGCAGCGCGTCGCGATCGCCGGATGCGAGTTCTAGGAGAGCTTCGACAAGAGCACCGGCGGCCGAGTGAGCGTCGAGTCTGGAGTCCGCTTCATCGAAATCGTCCGGCCCCGGAGTTACGACCGCTGCGACTCTGCTGTAGGCCTCCAACTGGCGCCGCTCCGCCCTCCGAGCCCTGTGGATGAGGTTCGTGGCGATCCCGTACAGCCACGGCGCTGCGCTCTCATGGATGGGAACGAAACGCTCTCGTGCTCCGAAGGCCTGAGCGAACGTCTCGGCGGTGAGCTCCTCCGCCATCTGCGGGCCGATCCTCTTCCGAACATAGCTGTAGATCGATTCCACATGTCGGTCGAATAACAGGTCGAAGATCGCCGGGGACGGGCCCGAGGCTGCTAGCAGCTCTGCGTCGGAGCGGTCGTCCGGGGCTTGAGAGGCAGCACTCGTTATGCGCACACCTCTTCATACCCGAAGCGGCGTCTTCGCTTCACGGCGAAGGACTGTGAACGCCCTTGCACTCCTATCACAGCAAGGCGATGACTGCTTCGGCTACTTGGAAGGTGCCGACAGCCGGGCGATCGTCGTCCTTGGACCGCAGGTCCCGCGTCACGTGGCCCCCATCGGCGAGCACGGCGACTACCGCAGATTCCAGCCGGTCCCCGGCCTCCGTTTCGCCGATGTGGCGGAGCAGCATCGCAGCAGAGAGCATCACGCCGATGGGGTTCGCCTGGTTGGTGCCGGCCAGACGCGGCGCCGTGCCGTGCGTGGCCTCGAAGACGGCAAGGCCGTCATCGCCGAAGTTGCCTCCGGGCGCCACGCCCAGCCCGCCGATCAACGCCGCGCCCAGCTCGCTTACCACGTCGCCGTAGAAGTTGGGGAGCACCAGCACGTCGAAGCGCTCGGGCGCCTGGACCAGTTGCATGCAGAGCGCGTCGATGATCCGGTCCTCGAACTCGATGTCCGGGTACTCCGTGGCAACACGCCGCGCTACCTCGAGGAACAACCCGTCGGAGAACTTCATGATGTTCGCCTTGTGGCTCGCGGTGAGCTTCTTCCGCCCCTGGGCTTTCACCAGCTCGAACGCGAACCGCACGATACGGTCGCTTCCCGCCTCCGTGATCGACTTGATGGACAGGCCGCTGTCCTCGCGGATGTGATGCCCCGTCGCATCCTCGATGAATCCGATCAGCTCGGTCGCCGCGGCGGTTCCCATCTCGAACTCATACCCCGTATACATGTCCTCGAGGTTCTCTCGGACGACGATCAGATCCACGTGATCGAAGACGCTCGGGACCCCGGGGTAGAGCACGCAGGGCCGCACCGAGGCGAACAGCCCGAGTTCCTTGCGGAGTTCCAGGTTGACGCTCCGGTAGCCGCTGGTGACCGACGTCTCCACGGGACCCTTGAGCGCGACGCGACGGTCCCTGATGGACGCGAGGGTTTCGGGAGGGAGCGGCGTCCCACGTCGGCTGAACGCGGCCGCACCGGCGTCCTGACGGTCCCACACGATCCGAACGCCGGTGGCCTCGACCACACGGCGCGCCGCCTCGATCACCTCGGGCCCGATCCCGTCACCGGGGATCAGCGTTACGTCGTGGCCCACCGTGCTCCTTCATCCGATACGCAACTGACCTGGGGTTCGGCCCCCGCTTTTGGTTCCCGGGTGGCGCGGGGACTATCCTTGCAGAATCCGTCCGGGGTGCCCGGGCGTTCTCCTACGAGCAGGGACGTTGAGGATGCCGGACAAAGGCCTTCGCGAGATCGTCGCAGCGCGGACGAAGATCTCCGACATCGACGGCGAAAAGGGTCGCCTCTGGTACGCGGGCTACGACATCGCCGACCTGGCGAAGCACGCCAGTTTCGAGGAGGTCATCTATCTCCTGCACCACGGTGATCTCCCGACCCGTGCCCAGCTCGAGGAACTCGAAGCGTTCATGGC
>JAYVBZ010000177.1:0-3946 GCA_043750215.1 Actinomycetota bacterium | reverse complement strand
ACCGGCAGTGCATCGCCCTGACGGGGGCAGGCGGTGAGCAGGAGCTACGCGGGTCTGGTCGGTGCAGGGGAGCCGTCGTCGCCTCCGAGCTTCTTCCTGGACGCGGTCCGAGCTAGCCGGGTGCGAAGATCATCGGCCGCCGCGTCGGTTTCGGCGGCGGTCGGGCCTTCGGCGACGGCTGCGGGCGTCTTGCGGAGCTTCTTGAGGCTGGCCTCCGCATCCTCGGCGCGCTGCTCCGCCGAAACGATCCGTTCCTCTATCTGCGCCAACACAGGGTCGTCGATGGCGGGGTGGTCGGGCGCCATCGCGGCTATCTGCGCTTCGGCCCGCGTGAGGGACTCCTGCAGTTCGGTCACGTGGGTGGAGTCCTCGTTGATAGCGGTTGCCGAGACCAGATCGGTCTGCATCTGCTGCAACTGTGCGCGCACGCCGGCTAGGTCGGCCTCCTGTAGAACCGCTTTCACGGCTTCGTCCGCCGGCTGGTCAGGGGCCTGTCCGGCGCTTCCACCCACGTCGGCACCAAGAGTCTTGACCGGCGTTCGGAACGAACGCATCGTCATGGTCAGACACAGTGCGGCCGCCACAGAGAAGAAGACGATGAACTTGAACCACTGGTCGTGCGCTGCCCTGACCAAGTTGCCGTAGTAATAGTCGACCTCGGCCACGCCGGTGATGGCGATCCGGTCGGGCACGTGGAGCGGGACGAACACCTCGAGCAAGTTCGTCGGTGTTTGATCGTTGCCAGTACTGGCCGCGCTGAACGGCGTCGACACCCTGGCGGACGCGGTGTCGCCCTGCATCGCTTGATCGATGAGCGACTTGTCCTGGGTCCTCAGACGGCCCACCTTGTCACGTTCATGGATAGTGACCGGTCGAGGGCAGTCGCGGCAAGTCTGGTCGCGGACGAACCCACCAAGGCGGTCGCTCAGGATTTCCTGCCGGCGTGCCGATAGGGCGACGACACCACTGGTACCGAGGGAGATCTGCTGTGCCGACGTCCCGCCTCTACCGAGGGCTGGCTTGCGCCGTCCTGATAGCAACGACCGTTCCGCTCTTCGCCGGTCCACCTGCCGGCGCGGCGTCGCTCGTGCAGCAACGCATGGGGCAACGGCGCCACCTACAGGCTCTGATCGTCCACGTTCGCAGCTCCGGTGCGAATACGACGCAGCGTTTGGAACGGCAGACATCGAAGCTCGATCGCGGGATGCCGGTCGTATCGCCCCGTTCGATGGACAGCGGTCGTTGGGGACGGATCCAACGCGCTATCGGTCGGCAGAGGCGCCATCTTGCCACCGGTCTGCGGCGCACCGTTCACAGGACCCAGGAACGGATCCGTCAGCTCAAGGCGCAAGTGGGGAGTCTGTCCACGTGGCTGAACGTCTGGGGTGTCTTCCGAACCTGTCCGGTGGCCGGCACTGAGGTGGTCAGCAACGACTTCGGCGTGATGGTTCGGATGCCGGGCGTTCCCGTCCACGTCCACCAAGGCAACGACATCACGGCCAGCACGGGGACGCCCATCGTGGCGCCATTCGAAGGGACGGCCGTGGTCTCACCGAACGTATTCGGCGGGCTCGCCGTCAAGGTCTACGGGGCCGCGGGCTACGTCTACAACGCTCATCTGTCCTCCTATGGACACCTGGGGCATGTGAACGTCGGGGACGTCATCGGCTATGTGGGATCTACCGGGGATGCCAGCGGTCCTCACGATCATTTCGAATGGCACCCGGGCAACGGTCCCGCGGTCGATCCGAATCCATTGCTCTCCGTGGTGTGCTGAGCGCCGGACTACTCGAGCTTGCGGCGCTTCTTCGATGAGGCTCGTGAAAGGCGGGCCCGCATCTCCGAACGGTCCTGGTCGGTAAGTGGGAGGACTGGCCCTTCCGGCGCCTCTTCCTCCTCGGGCTCATCTCCCGCTTCCTCCCCGCGTGCATCACGGCGAAGGCTCTTCGCCAGGGCCTTCCACGCATCGGGATCCGTCGCCGACGCGATCTCACCCTTCGCGGCCAGGCCATCGTCGGCAGCCTCGGCGGGCGGCTCCGCATCGACGGGGGCAGAGGGCGTGACGTCGGGTGGGGTCAAGTCGGGCGGCGTGACGTCGGGGATGGGCGCCGTGATGGGCGCCGAGAAATCCGCAAGGGAAAGACTATCCGGAGCGTCCGGGGCCCGCAACACCGCGGACTGCTGCTCCCCCCGGTCTCGGGCGCGAGCCAGCCCGACCGTCTCCCGCACGGCGGACTCCTGAGCCTCGGCTGCTCGCTGAACAGCTGCGGCCAGTGCTTCCTCGGCCCGCGCCGCACGCGCTTCGGCGGATCCGGAGCGGTCCTCCAGCTCACGCTGGCGGCTCTGGACTTCAGCAGTACGAGCCTCGTGTTCAGCCACTTGGTTGGTGACGGCGGCCGCGCGCCTCTCAGCGTCGCCCGAGCGCGCCTCGGCGTCGTGGGCCCGCGCCCGGTGCTCGGATACGGCCCCTTCAAGTACGGCGATCGTGCTCCTGGCGGTGGCCAGTTCGGCTTCCAGGGCGATCACACGATCGGCGACCTCGGACGGTGCGATACGGGAGAGAGCGTCCTCGGCCGTTAGCGCACGCTGTTCGGCTTCCCTGGCGCGTGTTTCTGCCAGGGCCAGGTTCTCGCCGACCTCATGTACTCGTAGCTGTGAACTGGCGAGGCTGTTGTCCAGATCGGCCACCAACTGCTCGGATCCGTACGTTCCCGCTCGCAGCTGCGCGCGCAGTTGCTCCATCTGCGTCTCCATGGCTGTCCGGGAGGCCTCTGAGGTCTTCAGCTTCTGCGCCAAGCGCCGGCCGTCGGGTTCGGCTGCCGGGCTGGCATCGCCCCCCGAGTCCTCGGTCGAAGGGGCCGAGTCATCGGGAGCCTCGGGTGCGCCGGGAACCTTCCCGGCAGACCCTCCGCGAAGGGACACCAGAGCGATGATCAGCGACAGAGACCCCAGAGCAGCCAGACCGGCGGCTATCGCCTTGAACGGAAGGCCAGTTTCACTGGTGTTGCGCACCAATTCCGCAACCACCGCGTTGGACTTGTCGGGCAGGACGGGCTGGAAGCTCCTGAGGAGACCGGGCTGGTCCTCGAGCGAGGATGGGGCGGCGGCGGCACCGGAGGCGGCGGCGATCACCGTCTTCTCCGCGGCGGTCGCCACGGCGGGGTCCTGTGGATCATCCGACGCGAGGAGCAACCCGGAGGGAGACCACAGCCGAACGGCCGACACACCGTCTTCCTTCGCGATCTCGGAGAGGGTGACCGAGAGACCACCGAGGCCCTGAAGCGACCGAGCCTTGTCCGCGTACTTCGGCGGGATCACCGAAGCCAGGGACGCGGCATCGGAGGCCGAGCGCGCCTCGAGTTGGTCCACCGGGATGAGGGCCGGGGCAGGACGGCTGAAACAGACGCCGGCACCTGCCAAGAGCAGGACGGCGGCGGCGGCCCATCCCACTGCTTTGCTCTTGCGTGTAGCCGTCACGGCGTCTCGATTCGGGTTCGGGGGACTCACCTTAGGACCTTCGGCCTTGGGTGGCCAACCCCTGAGCCCTCGATCGGCGCGATGTCGCCGCAGTATCCGTCCAGCTCGCCCCCCTTCAGCCCGCCCAGGCGCCTGCCGACAACTCCCCTATGCACCCTGGCGAACCAGCGGCCGTCACGTCCGATCACCGCTGGCGCCGGCGTGCGCTCGTCGGCCTGGTGTTCGTGGCTTCCGCGGCGGCGTACGTGGGGGTCCGATACGGAGCCACCACCCCGTTCCCAACCTTCGTCGGCGTCTGCCAACGCTTGCGGGAGTCCGGACTTGCGATCACAGCCAAGGATTGGTTCTGCCACCCGGTTCCGTGGACCCAGCACGCGTCCTACTTGGGGGCGAACCTCCTGGTCTGGCTGATGTTCGTGGTGCCGTGCTCGATCTTGGCGGCCACCGGGCGCCGGTTCACCGCGCTCCT
>JAYVBZ010000176.1:0-2870 GCA_043750215.1 Actinomycetota bacterium | reverse complement strand
AGCGGGTACCAACAAGATCCTGCCAACGGAGACGAGGCCCTCCGCGAGATCCGCGCGGACATCGCCGAAGGCGCGGACATCGTGATGGTGAAGCCGGCGCTCCCCTACCTCGACGTGATCCGGCGCGCGAAGGACGACACCGCGTTCCCCATGGCCGCCTACAACGTGAGCGGCGAGTACTCCATGATCAAAGCCGCCGCGCAGAACGGCTGGATCGACGAACGCCGCGCCGTCCTCGAGGTGTTGACCAGCATCCGCCGCGCCGGCGCCGACCTGATCCTCACCTATCACGCGAAAGACGCCGCATCCTGGCTCGCGGAGCGATGACCGACCCCTCACTCGCCAAGTCCGAAGCGCTGTTCGCACGTGCGCAGACAGTGATCCCTGGCGGCGTGGATTCGCCGGTTCGCGCGTTCGGCGGCGTGGGCGGGACGCCCGTCTTCATCGACCGCGGTGAAGGCGCTGAACTCATCGATGTGGACGGGAACCGCTACGTCGACCTCGTGCAGAGTTGGGGCGCCCTGCTGTTCGGGCATGCGCACCCGGAGATCCTGCGCGCCGTCACGGAGACCGCCGCCAAGGGAACGACGTTCGGTGCTCCCACGGCCGGTGAGGTCGAGTTGGCCGCGGGGATCGCGGCGGCAGTGCCAAGCGTGGAGATGGTTCGGCTGGTGAGTAGCGGAACCGAGGCCACGATGAGCGCGATCCGCCTGGCACGCGGCGCTACCGGACGCGACAAGATCCTGAAGTTCGAGGGCTGCTATCACGGTCATTCGGACTCGCTATTGGCGGCGGGCGCGGGAAGCGGACTTGCAACCCTGGGGATCCCGTCCTCTCCGGGAGTTACGGAGGGAGCCGCCCGCGACACGCTCACGTCGCCGTACAACGACCTCGAAGCAGCGCGCGGACTCTTCGCCGAGTGGGGGCGCGACATCGCCGTCGTCATCGTGGAACCGGTCGCCGCCAACATGGGTGTGGTGCCACCTGTGGCCGGCTTCCTCGAGGGCCTGCGAGAACTCTGCGATCACCACGGTTCACTGCTGCTGTTCGACGAAGTGATCACGGGATTCCGGATGGCTTTCGGGGGCGCGCAGTCCGTCTTCGGTATCCGGCCGGATCTGTCGACGTTCGGCAAGGTCATGGGAGGCGGCTTCCCGTGCGCGGCCTTCGGAGGACCAGCGGATCTGATGTCGCAGCTGGCGCCTACCGGCCCGATCTACCAGGCGGGCACGTTGAGCGGGAACCCGGTCGCGGTTGCCGCCGGGTCGGCCGCCCTCTCGCTCGCCGCCATGCTCGATCCCTACCCGCACCTGGAACGGACAGCGACCACCCTGGTAGAAGGTCTCCAGGAGCGCTTCCGGCGCAAAGGTCTCGCGACTACTGTCAACCGGTCAACGTCGCTCTTCAGCGTCTTCTTCACGGACGGACCGGTCCGCAACTTCGACGACGCCAAACGCGCCGACCACGACCGGTACGCGCGCTTGTTCCACCACATGCTCTCGAACGGCGTCTATCTACCGCCCTCCGGCTACGAACTGTGGACCCTCTCGGCCGTTCTCACAGACGACCACGTGGAGACGATCCTCACCGCCGCCGCCACGTTCACCGGTTGAGTCACCTCGGGATGTGACCTCCCACCGGGCGGAGCCGTGGGAAACTTGCCCTCGTGCACCCCTTCCGCTCGCTTCGCTTCATCTCGGCATGCGCGTTGATCGCGATCGCCGCGGCGGCGTGCCGTTCCGACACCGTTTCGCCTCCGGGAGGTAGCGGCGGGGGCCCCGTGATCGTTGCCGTGGGTGACATCGCGTGCGATCCCGCGAACCCATCGTTCGCCGGTGGTCAGGGCGCGACCAACAACTGTCAGCAGGCGGCGACCTCCGACCTGGCAGTGGCTGCCAACCCGACCGCCGTGCTCGCACTCGGCGATCTCCAGTACGACTGCGGGGGCGCTGCGGCATTCACGGCGTCGTACGGGCCGACGTGGGGCCGCATGCTCGCGATCACCCACCCCGTCCCCGGGAACCAGGAGTACAACTCGACGGGGACCGACTGCCCCGCCGCCGGCACCGCCGGCGGCTACTTCTCCTATTTCGGATCGGCGGCTGGTCCGCTCTTGCGGGGTTGGTACAGCTTCGACCTCGGCACCTGGCACATCATCGCGATCAACGCGAACTGCGACATGGTCGGCGGGTGCGATAACGGTTCGCCGCAGGAAACCTGGCTCGAAGCCGACCTGAAGGCGCACCCATCCGCCTGCACACTCGCGTTCTGGCATCAGCCGCGATTCTCCTCGGGCAGCCACAACAACGATGGCCAGATGGACGACGTATGGAAGGCGCTCTACGCCGCCCACGCCGACGTCGTCCTCAACGGCCACGATCACCTCTACGAACGCTTCGCGCCGCAAGATCCCAACCAGAACGCCGACCCGGGCGGCATCGCCGAGTTCATCGTGGGGACCGGCGGGGACGATCACGGTTCGTTCGATACCAGTCTCGAACCGAACAGCGTGGTCCGCGATGGAACGTCGTTCGGGGTGCTGGAGATGACGTTGCACCCCAAGGGCTATGACTGGCGGTTCGTGCCCACCGCAGGCGGATCGTTCGCCGATCAGGGATCGGCGTCATGCCACTGATGCAACGTTCTGCACCCCAAGTGACACCATTGAGCACAGACCAGCGAGGAGGACCCCTTGACCACTGCAGAGACCGCGACGTTCGGAGCCGGTTGTTTCTGGGGCGTTGAATACGTATTCCGTCGGGTGCCGGGTGTGCTGAACGCCGAGGTCGGCTACGGCGGCGGCCTCACGAAGGACCCCACATACCGAGAGGTGTGCTCCCATACGACCGGACACGCCGAGATCGCTCGGG
>JAYVBZ010000175.1:0-2219 GCA_043750215.1 Actinomycetota bacterium | reverse complement strand
CATCTACCAGATGCCCGAGGCCGGTGGGCATTACGTCATGGGCGCTGACACCGCGACTGGCATGGAGGTCGCGGCTTCCCCCGGCGCCGAGGACGGGGGCCGGGACTACTCCGTGGTGGATGTGCTCAAGGTGGGGGCATGGACCCGCGCTGAGAACGGGATATGGGTGAGCACCCCTTGCAGGGAGCAGGTAGCCCAGTTCCACGCTCGCATCGACCCGGACCTATTCGCCGAAGTGCTCTACATGCTCGGTGGGATGTATGCCTGCCGCACCGATCCGATGACCAACAAGAAGCAGTATGAGCAAGCGTTGCTCGTCATCGAACGGAACCACTCAAGTGCCCAGTCCTCCATCCGCAGGTTGCGCGATATGGGTTATCAGCGGCTCTACCGCAAGCGCCGTGCGAACGTCGTTGGAGACCGCAAACCGCAGATGGAGTATGGGTTCTGGACCGATGGCGGTAGTCGAAGGATGATTCTCGATGCCTTCGCTGCCCACGTCAGAGAGGGGACCTCGGGCGTATCCTCTTCCGATACGGTCAAGGAGATGTTCTCCTTCGTGATGAACTCGATGGGTAAGCCTCAAGCACAAGACGGCGCACACGACGATCGCTGTTTAGCCTACGCCTTAGCTCTTGAGGGCGAACGCTGGCACAGCCACGCAGCGTCCTCCGCCATCATCCCCGGACCTACTAGAAAGAACTCGCCGACAGGAGTGTGACATGGCTGAACGCATCGTGAAACTGATCGTTATGGGCATG
Organism: Actinomycetota bacterium; assembly: GCA_043750215.1. GTDB lineage: Bacteria > Actinomycetota > UBA4738 > UBA4738 > HRBIN12 > JANXVR01. Next base: position 1,458 of record JAYVBZ010000175.1, on the reverse strand, counting down.
ACGAACTACGAAGGACACCTGAACCCTGATGACACCATCACCATCGAAGAATCGGACTCGCTCGTCACCATCAACATCCGCAACTCCTCATGGCGCGAGCCATCCCCGGACCAGCTTCCGCTCGGTGAAGGAACCGGGGCAGCCGGGGCTCCTGCCGCCGTTGGCGGAGTAGGAACGGTCACGAACCCCGAAGGCTCTCCTGCCGCTGAGTCCGTGCTGGTGCGTGCTGAGGACGTGAGTGTCGAGGAACTCAAGGGTTTGCTCCGCGACAAGGATCTCAAGGTCTCGGGCTCCAAGGCCGAACTCATCAAGAGGTTGAACGAGGCCGAGTGAAGCCGAAGCCAAGGCGCAAGCGCATAACCCCTTCTCAAGCAGCCCCGGCACCTTGGCTCGTCAAGTATCAGTTCAAGGCCGCACCCCGGCGCAAGCGGATCGGAGCTATGGATGGACTTCGCTGAGGTTCCGAACCCATCAGAGGTTGACCTCTATCCTTCAACGAAGAAGGACCACACCATGATGCTCGCCCGCAGTGAGCGTCTGTTCACCGCGGCCCGGACCGCGAGGCAACCGTTCGAGGATCGGTGGGCGCGTTACTACAAGCTCTCTCAATCCCACGTCGATGAGCCCACGGACAAAGACGACTGGGGTTCTCGGGTATTCGTTCCGCTGATCTTCGCCACCATCGAAACCATCAAGCCGCGCCTGGTCGCTCAGTTGCCCGTTCCCATCGTCTCCCCGGTCGGCCCGGAGGATGAAGCCGGTGCTATCGAGATGGAAACGCTGCTGAACTGGGCTACCGAGCAATCGGGGTTCTACATGGAACTGGTGGAGTGTATCGACTCCTCGCTGCGCTATGGCACCGGCATCGTGAAGGTCGCTGCTGGCAAGAAGGCCCACACCCGCAAGGTCTCCCAGGACATCACCGAACCCGTGATGAGTCAGCGTCCCATCATCGACCCCGAGACAGGTTCACAGATGCGCGACCCTTCCGGGCAGATAACGATGGAGACCTACGACACCGGCCAAACCTCTGTCAGCGGAACGCAGATGGTCCCGACCGAGACGGTTTCCTATATCGGGCCGGTGGGCGAGAGCATCGACATCTTCAACTTCTTCCCCGATCCGATGGCGACCTGCATGGAGGACGCCACCTCCGTCATCCAGCGGTCGTTCAAGCCGAAGTCCTGGGTGAAGGCTCGCATAGACACAGGGTTCTTCCGCGTCCCGCCCGAGTTCTCTGATGAGGACTTCACCAAGGCGATAGATGAACCGGGCCAGAAGCGTCTGTCCTCGGTAAACCTTGGCGCCTCGGTCACAGAGATGGACCGGGTAGAGGTCAGAGAGTGTTGGTATGACGATGGAACCGTCGTGACCTCACTCAATGGCCGCCTCATCGTGCGCGTCGTCGAGAGTCCGTTCGATCACGGCGAACTGCCGTTCAACCGCGTCATCGACCAC
>JAYVBZ010000174.1:0-2644 GCA_043750215.1 Actinomycetota bacterium | reverse complement strand
GCGAAGTAGCCGTTCTTGTCTCCCCAACTGCGGATCGTGTCGACCACCCGGCCGGTCAGCTGACGGACCGAGGTTTCGCGCTGCGGCGTTCCGAGGGTTCCGCGGAAGTACTTCTGCGCGACGATGTTCGTCGCGTTCTGTGACCAGCTCTTCGGGAACTCGACATCCCGCTGCTCGAACGCGTTGCCACCCTCTTTGAAGTTCGGGATGACCGCGTCGCGGGTCTCCCATTCGACGTCATCGTATGGGTGCCTTCCCTCGCTGGTGAAGTACCGCTTGAAGGCCAATCCTTCTCGGATGACCTCCACGTCCCCCTTGTTCGCCATGTACCGCGCCCCCTTCTCGTTCCGTGCCCCTGTGGATGAACTGTGGATAGCCTGTGGAGTACTTACAACCGTGTCATTCGAAGCTTCGGGATTGTGTCGCCCGAGAGGCCTGACGTCAAGATGTCGTGGCAGGAAAGTTTGTCAACCACTAGATATAGTATCTCACCTCGAAAGACGTCTGAGGGAAATGGCTCGATGGAACTACCCCGATCGGGCGCCCGGCGACAGCTCAGCGGCCACGGCGTTTCGCGGGGAGCTTCTTCTGCAGGACCACCAGCTCTCGTTCGAAGTCGGTGATCTCCTGGAAATCCTTGTAGACGCTGGCGAAGCGCATGTATGCCACCTGGTCCAGCTTGGCCAGCCCGGCAAGCACCTCGACCCCGATCTGCTGCGAGGTGACCTCGGGACCCTTGCGGCGCACCCGTTCCTCCACCCGATCCACCAGGGCGTGCACCCGATCCACCGTGACCGGCCGGTTCTTGATGGCCTTCATGACGCTCCCGATGATCTTGTCCCGGTCGAACACGTCCTTGGACCGATCCCGCTTCACCACGACCAGACCCACGTCTTCCACTCGCTCGAATGTGGTGTAGCGCCGGGAACAGCCGGCACACTCCCGGCGCCGGCGGATGGCCAAGCCGCTGTCCGCAGGGCGAGAATCCACGACCCGGTCGTCGTCGGCGTTGCACCAGGGACATCGCATCGGCACCCACAATATCTTGTGGCGGTAGGGACGGTACACCCGACATCTAGACGCTCCGGCTGCTCAGGCGGAGGCTGGGACGGCCAGACGCTGCCCAGGAACCAGAGAAGCGTCGGAGAGGCCGTTCGTTCGCTGGATCTGGTCGATCACCAGACGAGGATCAGCATCGGGTTGGACGGTGCGCGCGATGCTCCACAAGGTGTCCCCGGACCGCACCACGTAGCGGTGGACCACGGGACGGTCTGGGCCAGAGAAGGCGTGCGCCACAGGGCCTGTGATGACACCCACGAAGAGACAGATCCCCACGAAGAGGGTGAGGCGCCGCCGGCGAACACCTGTTCGATGCATAGGTCGATGGTGCCCGAACGAGTGTTCGACGTCAAGTGTTTGCTCGAACATATGTTTGCCTCCTCCTAGAGTGCGTGCTAGCGTCCGATCCTGCGAACAGGAGGCTAGAGACCATGTCTGACATCACTACCCGGCAACAGCGGATCCTGGACGTCATCGCCGACTCCGTGCGAGACCGCGGCTACCCCCCCACCGTTCGGGAGATCGGGGAGGCCGTCGGCCTCACCTCTTCCTCCAGCGTTCACGCCCAGCTGGCCAACCTGGAGCGCATGGGCCTCCTGAGGAAGGACGCCACGAAGCCCAGGGCGATGGTCTTGGCTGCCGACGACCATCGACCGGCCAGCGTGACCGTGCCTTTGGTGGGCCGCATCGCGGCCGGCTCACCCCTTCTGGCCGCAGAGCAGGTCGAGGACTACATCGCCGTCCCGGACGGCTTCGCCGATGACCGTGACCACTTCGCGCTCACCGTCGCGGGGGACTCTATGATCGGAGCGGGCATCTTCGACGGGGACATGGTCGTCATCCGCCAGCAAGACGCGGCGGAAGACGGTGACATCGTCGCGGCGCTCCTTCCCGGCCCTGCCGAGGAAGAGGCCACGGTGAAACGGCTCGGGCACGACGGCCCGCGCACCATGCTCATCCCGGAGAATCCGGCCCTGTCTCCGTTCGAGATGACCCAGGGCCGGATCCTGGGGAAGGTCGTGGCGGTGCTCAGGAAGCTCTGACCCGCTACTCCCGGCGAACGAACTCACGAACGCGCGCCAGCTGGCGCAGGTCCACGCGGGCATGCACGCGAGTGCCGCCGTCCTCCAGCTCGGTCGATACCACCTCGGCATCTCGATAGAGACCCGCAGTGATGTCTTCACGTCCATAGGGAACCAGGAGGGTGATGTCCACGGGCGGGCGGGGGATCGCGGCCTCGATGGCTTCCAGCAACCCCTGCGCGCCTTCGCCGGTGATCGCCGAGACCGGGACCGAGCCCTGGAACCGACGAGCCAGACGAGCCCTCTCGGAGCCCCCAAGCTGGTCGATCTTGTTCAGCGCCAGGACCTCGGGGATGTCGCCGCCGCCGATCTGGTGCAGCACGGTCCGCACCGCCGTGATCTGTTCCTCCAGATCCGGTGAGGCGGCGTCGGCGATGTGCACGATCACGTCCGCCTGGTTCACCTCTTCGAGCGTCGACCGGAACGCCTCGACGAGCTGATGCGGCAGGTTGCGCACGCCCGACGGACGCGTGTTCACGCTCGCCGACACCGTCGGGTTCGTG
>JAYVBZ010000173.1:0-3397 GCA_043750215.1 Actinomycetota bacterium | reverse complement strand
GTCCTTGGTCTTGAGCGTCCTGGTCACCCGCGTTAGCCTGGTGCCGAAACAGAAGACCTCGACACGCCGCCCGGCCGCCATGGCCGCATAGCCAAACTGCATGAGTGCGCGCGCGTAGGGGGCCATGGACCCGCTCACGTCCAAGATCAGCACCAACGGCCGGGTTCGCGTGCGGCGGGTGCGCCACGCCCGATCGAACGGTTCTCCTTGGGTGCGGAGCGACCGGCGGAGCGTGCGGCGAAGATCGAACGTATCTCCGTTCCGAGTGGCCCGGGTGCGCCGGGTACGCTCCACCGGCACCCGGATCCGCAGGTCACGGATGGCCCGCTCAACCATGATCCGCTCTTCCGGCGTGAGCTGACCGAACGCCTTCTGCCGCAGGACCTCGACGCCGCTCGCGATGATCCGCAGACCGGCCTCATCGCCCGGTTCCGCCGCTTCATCTCCCTCGCGCGCGCTGGACCACATGGCCGCGGTCATCGCGGTCTGCACCTCCAACTCGTCGGGCTGCTCACCCCAGTCGCGCGTCGCGTGATCGGTCGGGAGGGTCAGTTCGATCCGGAGTTCCCCCGAAGCCAGAAGTCCGCGGTACCAATCCTCGAAGACGTCGTCGTAGCGATCCAGGTCGGTTCGGCCGGAGACCAGCGTGGTCCGTCCCGCCCAGTAGAGCGATGCTCGATCGGTCAGGCCTAGCGCCGCAACGGCGCGAGCGAAGGTGAGGATGCGACCCGTCCCTACCGCGAAGCCGCGCGACCGGAGTTCTCGTCCGAACGACACCAAGACCGGCAGAGCCGGGCCGGTGTCATCCATCGCCGGTGATCTCGGCCAGACGCGAGGAGACGAACTCGATGTCTTCGTGGTCCTTCACCACACTGCCCAGCGTGTCGGCAACCATCTGCTTGTCCAGGTGCTCGGCTCCAAGGAACGCGAGGGCGTTGGCCCAATCGATCGTCTCCGCCACTCCAGGCAGCTTGGTCAGGTCCAGTTCACGAAGCCGCGCGACGGCTCCGGCCACCTCGCGCGCAAGGGTCTCGCTCACGTTCGGCGCACGGGTGCGCACGATCGCGATCTCTCGCTCAAGCCCCGGATGATCGATCCAGTGGTAGAGGCACCGGCGCTTCAACGCGTCGTGCAACTCCCGCGTCCGGTTCGAGGTCACGATCACGGCGGGGATGGTCGCTGCCGCCACCCGCCCGATCTCGGGGATCGTCACCGCGAACTCGCTCAGGATCTCCAGCAAGAAGGCCTCGAACTCGTCGTCGGCTCGGTCCAGTTCGTCGACCAGGAGGACGGCTTGGTCACCGGCACGGATCGCTTCAAGGAGCGGACGTTCCACCAGGAACTCAGGTCCGAACAGATCCTGCACGTGCGTCTCGGCCACCGCCGCGTCCATCGCCCGTACGGCGATCAGCTGGCGGGAGTAGTTCCATTCGTAGAGCGCCTGGGAGGCATCGATGCCCTCGTAGCACTGCAACCGGATCAGGCGGCGGCCCAACATCTCGGCCAAGACCTTCGCGACTTCGGTCTTGCCAACGCCGGCCTCACCTTCTAGCAGCAGTGGCTTTCCCAGGGAGAGCGAGAGGTAGATCGCCGTCGCCAGGCCGCGATCGGCCAGGTAGGCATGTGCACCTAGTTCCGTCTGCAGGTCCTCGACCGAGCCGAATGATCCGTCGCCCATCACGATATGCTACGAGGCCCCGGCCCGGGAGCGCAGGCCATGCCTGCTAGCCCATCGCCTCGACGAGTGCGCGCTTCACCAGCACCTTGGATAACTCGCGCCGGTACTCGGCGCTCCCGAACGCATCCGACGGTGGGCTGGTGCCTTCGTCGGCGTGCGCTGCGGCCGCGGCCGGGTCGGCCCCGCCCTCGAGCGCCGACTCCACGCCGGCAGCGCGGATCGGGGTTTCGCCCATGTTGGTGAGCGCGACATGGATCCCACCGTTAGACCTCACCGCGGCGACACCCACCATGGCCCAGTCCTGTGCTCTGCGGTGGAACTTCAGATAGCTCCACCCGCCGGTGGTCTTCGGAACCCGGATCTGGGTCAGCACCTCCGTGGGGGACAGATCTGCGGTGAACAGGCCCTTGAAGAAGTCGCCCGCGGCGACCGTGCGGGTGGCGCCGCCCGCGCCCGTGATGACGAACGACGCGCCCAGCGCCACCAGTACGGTGGGCATGTCGCTGGCCGGGTCTGCGTGCGCAACGCTCCCACCGATGGTCCCCATGTGACGAACCTGTGGGTCTCCGATCTGCGCGGCGGTGTCGGCAACGATGGGACACAGGGTCTGCAGGGCTTCGCTCGCCGCAACGTCGTGATGCCGGGTGAGTGCCCCGATGGCAACCCAGTCACCGTCTTCGCGAACGTAGGACAGGTCCTGCATCCGGCCGATGTCCACCAAGAGTGAGGGCCGTGCCAGACGCAGCTTCATCAACGGCAGCAACGAATGGCCCCCGGCCAGGAGTTTGGCCTCCGGGTCCGAGGACAAGAGCTGGATCGCTTCCTCTATGGAGCCGGCTCGGGCGTACTCGAACGCGGCGGGGATCATGCGGCACCTCCTCGTGCGTCCCTGATGGCTCGCCAGACCCGCTCGGGCGTCGCCGGTTTCCCAACGTCGGTCACGCCGAGATGACTCAGCGCGTCGATGACCGCGTTGATCACGGCCGGCGGCGACGCGATCGTGCCCGCCTCACCGATGCCCTTGACGCCCAGCGGGTTGGTCGAGGACGGCGTCATCTGCGAGTTGTCGATGGTCATGTGCGGTATCTCGACGGCGCTCGGGATCTGATACAGCGCCATCGACGAGGTCACCAGGTTGCCGCTCTCGTCGTAGATGGCCTCTTCGTAGAGGGCTTCGGCGATGCCTTGGGCCACGCCGCCGTGGAGCTGGCCTTCCACGATCTGTGGATTGATGATGGTGCCGCAGTCATCCACCGCCACGTACGTGAGGATCTCTGTGGCGCCGGTCTCGGTGTCGACCTCGACCACGGCGATGTGTGCCCCGGAAGGCCAGGTGAAGTTCGGTGGGTCATAGACGGCGGTAGCCTCCAGGTTCGGTTCGACGCCTTCGGGCAGGTTATGCGCGTGCCATGAGCTGAACGCCAGCTCCGGGATCGTCTTGGCCTTGTCGGGCGCACCCTTCACGCGGAACGCGCCGTCCGAATACTCCACGTCGTCTTCGGCAACTTCGAGTTCGTGTGCGGCGATGATCCGGGCCTTCGCCTTGATCTTCTCCAGCGCGAAGTGCAGGGACACGCCGCCAACGCTCAAGGAACGTGACCCGTAGGTGTCCATTCCCAGCGGACTCATCTGCGTGTCCCCGTGCATCACCTCGACGTCCTCGACCGCTACACCCAGGCCGTCGGCGACGATCTGGGACCAGGCGGTCTCGTGCCCCTG
>JAYVBZ010000172.1:0-3096 GCA_043750215.1 Actinomycetota bacterium | reverse complement strand
TATGGTTATTTAACCGGAAGGTGCATCAGGTGGGGACCGATCAGCTCAGCGCGACATTCGCGGCCATCGCCGACCCGACTCGGCGGGCGATCCTCGCGCGCCTGGCCGCTGGCGGCGAGACATCGGTCACCGATCTGGCGAAGCCGTTCGCAATGACCCTGCCTGCGGTCTCCAAGCACCTCAAGGTCCTCGAGCGGGCCGGCCTCGTCTCGCGCGGTCGGGACGCCCAGTGGCGGCCGGCGCGCCTGGAGGCCGGCCGGCTCAAGGAGGCCGCGACCTGGATGGAGCGATACCGCGTCTTCTGGGAGCAGCGCCTCGATCGCCTCGACACCCATCTGCGCGAAATGCAACGGGAGGACGACACGCATGGCCGCAGGAGATAGCCTCGCCGCACCCGAGCGGACCCTGGTCACGACGAAGCTCTACGACGCGCCGCGCGCGCTTGTCTTCCGCGCCTGGACCGATCCCACGCAGCTGGCGCGGTGGTTCCCGCCGGAGGGCTTCACCTCACCGCGGTGCGAGGTCGACCCGCGTCCGGGTGGGGTGTTCCGGGTGGATATGAAGGCGCCCGACGGTCCACCGTTCGAGGGCAAGGTGTTCCCCGGCCCGGGCCGGATCCGCGAGATCGTGCCGAACGAGCGTCTGGTCTTCACGATGACCCCGGAGCTCGAGGATGGGCAGACGATGCCCGCGGTGCTGATGTCCGTTCGATTCACCGATCAGGGTGGGAGGACGATGGTCACCGTCGAGCAGACCCTGCCGACCGTCGCCGAGTACGAGGCGATGGTGAAGACCGGCATGGCCGAGGGGATCCGCCAGAGCCTCGACAAGCTCGCCGGTGTGCTCTCCGGCTATCCCAGCGATCGTGGCGTCAGCGTGTCTGGCCGGACGCTGACGCTCGTGCGCGTGTTCGCCGCGCCGCGCGAGCTTGTCTGGACCGCCTACACCGATCCGCAGCACATCACCCGGTGGATGTTCGCCAACGATTGGGAGTCGCCGTTCGCCGAGGCCGATCTCCGCGTCGGTGGCGCGTTCCGGTTCGGCATGCGACCGGCCGACCACAGTGGCGACGGTTTCGTCTTCGACGGCACCTACCGCGAGGTCGTCGCGCCCGAGCGGATCGTGCAGGTGATCGGCGACAGGCGGGTGATGACCACGACATTTGACGCGGTCCTGGGCGGGACGAGGCTCACAATCACGCTCGAGATGGCGATGGACGAGGCGCAGGAGCGCGCTGGCTACACGCAGATCCTCGACCACTTCGCGGCGCACCTGGCCACCCTGTCCGGCGAGCGGTAGGGAGAACGGGTCAGGCCTGTTCCGGTCAGCCCTTCGCCGCTGAGATCGGGGTGCCGCGGGTGAGCGTCGCACGGATCGTCTCGTACTCGTCCTTGGTGATCTCGCCGCCCGCGAAACGGCGGGCGGCGATCGCCAACGGATCGTCCGCCGCACGCGCCGTCCCCGCCTCACGCGCCGTTCCCGGCGACATGCCGCGGACGATCGCGACGATGCCAAGGATCACCAGGATCAGCAGGGCGAAACTGAGGACCATCGGGATCCACATCCATCCGCCCATCCAGCCGTTCGTCGTGTAGTCCCAGTTCATCATGTCGTGGCCTCCCTACTAAAGTTACCAATCTCGCGCTGCGGTTGTTTCGTTCTGCCGAGCGTGCCCGGACCCGGCCGGATCACGCCAGCGCCTGGCGCTCAGTCCGGTCACCTGACGTGATCATCGGCTTACCCTTCCAGGGCGTCCCGACCATCGGGAGCAGGATGCGGTCCAGTCCGAGGTGGCCGGCGGTCTTCCAGGCGAGGATGAGCAGGATTGCCAGGAGCAGGAGCACCGGATTCGTGCTGGCCGACCCGGCGAGGAGGAAGTTCATGTTCATGAACGCTCCGGTCAGCGCCGCGACCCCGACGAACGCGCCGAGGATGAGCGCCACCCCGATCGCGGCCTCGCCGACCGCGATGAGCTTGCCGAACCAGGTGTAGGTGCCGTTGTCCAGGAGGAACTGCAGGAAGCCACGGTACCAATCGAACACGATCGGGGGCCGTGCCGGAGCCGGCGGGATCTTGGTGACGTTCACCCAGAAGCCCTTGAGCGCCAGACCGGAGTCCATCCACCCGGGGTCCTGGATCTTGTGCAGACCGGCGTCGAGCCAGGCGTATCCGACGTACAGGCGGACCGCGAGCCAGACGATCGCCATCCGGGTGTCCGAGAAGAGGAACCGCGCGAGCGGCGGGTCGGCGACGACCCGCTCGTGTGTGCTGATCCTGGTCATGTCACACCCCCTATCCGAGGCTCACTATGCCCTGCGGCGACCTGGTGCCACAGTGCCATCCGGCCCCTCGTGGCCGGGACTCTGGGCCTGCGTCTTCCGTTGTTCAGGCGGTGACGATGAGCGCGGTGACCATGCCGAACATGCCCATCGACCCCTCGGCGTGGGTGAGGATGTGGCAGTGGAAGGCCCACACCCCGGCGGCGTCGGCGAGGACGATCGCGTCCCAGCGCTCGCCCGGCGCGACGTTGAGGGTGTCGCAGCGGAACGGCGCCGGCAGGGGGTAGCCGTCGCGGGCGAAGACCTCGAAGGTGAGCCCGTGCAGGTGGACCGGATGAGCCTGGACGCCCTCGTTCATGAAGCGGAACCGCAGCCGCTGCCCGAGCTTGGCGGTGTACGGCGCGGTCGCCGGGAACCCCTTCCCGTTGATCGTCATGCCGCCGAGCTGGTCGTTGAGGATGAACAGCTCGTCCTTGTCGTACGGCGGGTCGGCCGCCTTGTCCTTGGGCATCACGATGAGCGGCCCAAGCATCCCGCGGCCGACCTGCTCGGTCGCGTTGTGATGGGAGTGATACATGTGGCTGCCGAACGGCCCGGCGGTGAACTCATAGGTGAACGTCTCGCCCGGCTTGATCGGCGGCTGGGTGATGTACGGCACGCCATCCATCAGGTTCGGCACCCGCTGGCCGTGCCAGTGGACCGAGGTGCTCTGGGCCAGGGTGTTCTTCACGTTCACCCGGAGCCGCTCGCCTTCGGTGACCCGCAGGATCGGACCGGGGAGCTGGGCGTTGTAGGCCTGGGCCTGGACCTTCTGGCC